>JAHIRI010000003.1 GCA_018818855.1 Patescibacteria group bacterium | reverse complement strand
GCCGATTCCGAAATATCCGGGCGTCGAGCTCGACCTTGCGTTAATTGTGTCGAAAAAAACGGTTTGGGACGATGTCTTAAAAAATATTTTTGAAACGGAAAATAAGATAGTTCGGGAGGTTAAGCTCTTTGATGTTTATGAAGGAAGGGGAGTAGAGCCGGGTAAAAAGAGTTTGGCTTTCAGGGTTGTTTATCGCTCGGATGAGAGGACGTTGAAACTTGAAGAGGCAAAAAATGTGGAACAGAAAATTATTAAAAAATTAGAGCAGAAGTTTGGCGCGAAGTTGAGAAGTTAATTATATAATTTAAATAATTAATTCGTAGGAGGAAATATGATAGAAACAAGTAAGGATCTGCTTTACGTAGTTTTGGCTTTTTCGGTTTTGTGGCTGACAATCTTTCTTTCCTGGATGCTCTATTATGTTATAATGATGCTCCGGCAGACGAATCAGGCGATTAAGCATTTCCGGGAAAAGATGGAAAAGGTTAGCCAGGCCGTGGAAAAAATCAGGGAGAAATTTGAAAACACTTCCGCGTATCTCGGGTTGATTGGAAAAGCCGTGGAAAAAATGGTTGAGTTTATTGGGGAGAAGAAGAAAAAATCTCGGAAGTAGAAATAGAATAAGAAGTAAGGGTTTTAAAGTCAAAATTCCTATTTAGTTTTTTATAATAGCAAGGAGGAATTTTGGCTTTTGAGTTTTATAAATATGTTTGTTCACCTACACACCCACAGCCACTATAGTCTGCTTGATGGTCTGGCTAAATTGGACGATTTGATTGCCAAGGCCAAGGCGGAAAATATGCCAGCTCTTGCCCTTACTGATCACGGCGTGATGTATGGTATTGTTGAGTTTTATCAAAAATGCAAAGCGGCCGGGATAAAACCAATTTTGGGAGTGGAAGCGTATCTGGCGCGAAATGGCCGACAGAATAAACGCGCAAGAATTGATGAGCGGCCATATCATCTTATCCTTCTCGCTAAAAATAAAATTGGTTATCAAAATCTTATCAAAATTACTTCTATTGCTCATTTAGAAGGTTTTTATTATAAACCAAGGATTGATTGGGAGGTGTTGGAAAAATATCATGAAGGTCTGGTTGCTCTTTCCGCTTGCCTCCAGGGAGAAATTCCCGCATCGGTTTTAAACGGTGATTTGGAAAAAACAAAAGAATTAATTTTAAAATATCAAAATATTTTTGGTCCGGAAAATTTTTATCTGGAAATTCAACATCATCCATCCAGCGAAGAACAAAAAACTGTAAATCGCGAACTGATTAATTTTTCTAAAACCTTGGGCATTCCGCTTGTCGCGACGAATGACATTCATTACTTAAATTCAGAAGACGACGAAGCGCAAGACGTTTTGCTTTGCCTCCAAACCAAAAGAAAAATTACCGACAAAGATAGAATGTGTATGTTGGGCGAAGATTATTCAATGAGGCCGACCGCGCGGATGGAAGAAGATTTTAAAGATAATTCCGAGGCTATATCAAACACTTTAAAGATTGCCGAGATGTGCAATGTAGAGTTAGAGCTCGGCAATATAATGTTGCCGCATTTTGAAGTGCCAGATGGGAAAACGGCTAATGCTTATCTTCGAGAATTATGCGAGAGAGGATTGGAAAAAAGATATGGAATTATAAAAGTGGGTGAAGAATTTAGAGTAAAAGATGGGCAGTCGGTTGAAGGCGGAAAAGCGGACGTGGTAAAAGTTATTGAGAGATTAAATTATGAACTGTCAGTAATTGATAAAACTGGCTTTGCTTCATATTTTTTGATTGTTCAAGACTTTGTTAATTGGGCGAAAAATAATGGAATTGTCGTCGGTCCGGGACGTGGGTCGGCTGCCGGATCAATCGTGTCCTATTTAACAAACATTACAAACATTGATCCTTTGCTTTACAATTTGCTTTTTGAAAGATTTTTAAACCCGGAAAGAATCAGCATGCCTGATATTGATTTGGATTTTACCGACACTCGTCGCGATGAAGTCATCCGTTATGTTGAAGGAAAGTACGGCCGCGATCATGTCGCGCAAATTATTACTTTTGGAACAATGGCCGCGCGCGCCGCGATTCGCGATGCGGGGCGCGTTCTTGATTTTCCGTATAGTTTTTGCGACCAGTTGGCAAAATTAATTCCCCTGATGTTTACGCTTGATGAAGCGCTCAAAAATATTTTGGAATTCAGGGAATTGTATGATAAAGATCCTGGCGCAAAAAAATTAATTGATACGGCGCGGAAACTTGAAGGAGTGGCGCGCCACGCTTCGACCCATGCTTGCGGCGTCGTGATTACTAAAAATCCGCTAGACCATCATACGCCGTTGCAATTTGCTTCAAGTGGCGATCAAACAGTCGTTTCTCAATATTCTCTGCATCCGATTGAAGATTTGGGATTATTAAAAATGGACTTTTTGGGATTGAAAAATTTAACTATCTTGGAAAACACTTTGGGGATTATTGAAAAAATTCATGGTGAAAAAGTTCATACTGAAACGATTCCACTTCAAGACGAAAAAACGTTTGCGCTTTTGCGAAAAGGGGATACGACCGGCGTTTTCCAGCTTGAATCTTCGGGCATGAAAAGATATCTCCGCGAATTGAAACCGACAATTTTTGAAGATATCATCGCCATGGTTGCTCTTTATCGGCCAGGTCCAATGGACTGGATTCCAAGTTTCATTGCCGGGAAAAATTCCAACAAAAAAATAAAATATCTCCATCCGAAATTAGAGCCGATTCTTTCAACAACTCACGGCATTGCTGTTTATCAGGAACAAGTTTTGCAAATCGCCCGCGACTTGGCTGGTTTTACGCTCGGCGAAGCAGATATTTTGCGTAAAGCCGTCGGTAAAAAAATCGCGAAACTCCTGGCCGAGCAAAAAGAAAAATTTATTAGTGGTTGTGTTAAAAACGACATTAGTAAAGAAACGGCAGAAAACGTTTTTGCTTTTATTGAACCTTTCGCCGGTTATGGTTTTAATCGGTCGCATGCCGCCTGTTACGCGAGAATTGCTTACGAAACGGCATATTTCAAAGCGAACTATCCGGCTGAATTTATGGCTTCGCTTTTAACTTCGGACCATGGGGATATTGAACGCATTGCCGTTTTGGTTGAAGAATGTAAGCAAATGAAAATTGAAGTTATGCCCCCGGACATTAATGAAAGTTTTTCCACTTTTACGGTTGTGGCCGCATCATTAGCCGAAGGCCGGCCGCGTATCCGTTTTGGACTTTTAGCCGTTAAAAATGTTGGGGAAAATATTGTTAAAACTATTATTCGTGAAAGAAAAGAAAACGGCGTATATAAAAATTTGGAAGATTTTTTAACAAGAGTTCAAACGAAAGATTTGAATAAAAAATCTCTGGAAAGTTTGATAAAGTGCGGAGCCATGGATCGTTTCGGAGAGAGGAATCAAATGCTTGTAAATTCAGACAGACTGCTTAATTTTACAAAAGATTTGGGACGCGAGGCGGCGAGCCAACAAACAAGTTTATTCGGCATTATGGCCACATCTTCCGGCGTTCCGACGCTACGGCTTGATCCGGCGCCCGAGGCGACGAAGGAAGAAAAACTTTCTTGGGAAAAAGAACACCTTGGACTTTATATTAGCGAGCATCCTTTAACAGAGTTATCTGGCAGCCTTCGGGAAATTGTTGTGGCGTGTTCGGCGCTGAATCAGTGCCCGCCCAACACAAAAATAAAAATCGCCGGAGTGATTAATGAAGTAAAAAAAGTTATTACGCGAAGCGGTGAGCCAATGCTTTTTGCTAAAATTGAAGATGTTGGCGGTTCGACCGAACTTTTGGTTTTTCCTAAAGCTTTAAAAAATATGAACGATGTTTTCCAGACGGGTCGGATAATTCTCGCCAGCGGAAGACTGTCGGATAAGGACGGGGAAATGAAATTAATTTGTGAAGACGCAAAAGAAATAAATAAAGAAAATATTACGGAAATTGTGAAAAGGGCAGAAAAAACAAACGGAAATTTTTATCATGTGGTTTCGCCCGCGGAAGGAAATGGCGCGCCAAAAATTCAAAACGCAAGTATTGCGCTATCCGGCAGTGAACCCCCATCATCAAGTGATCCCAAAGCTGTGTGTATTCGGATAAATTCACTGGGGACGGAAACAACCCAGAAATTAAAAGACATTTTTTTCCGCTATAAGGGTGATCACAGAGTTCTACTATCAGTTTTGGGGGCGGACGGAAGAAAAAAAATCCAGACAGATTATTCTGTCGCCCCAAATGATGAATGTCGCGAGGCGCTTGAAGAATTGATAGGTAAGGGGAATATACAGATTTTAGGCAGTTAATGTACTTTGCCTAAAACTTTATTTTTGTGTATAATTAGATAATGCGTAGTTTTTAAGCTGCCCCTTGGGGCCGTAATATAATTTTAAAAAATATGAAAAATTTCCTCGTAAAAAGCATTTTTTTCTGGATTGTTATTTGTGCTGTCGTTTTTTTGCCAATAAAAAGTATCGGAGCACAAAGTTTACAATATGATTTGGGAATCAGCGCGGGTGATATTTTCTTTTCGCAAGATACCCTTATCGCCGGTAAAACAATGAGACTTTATGCCGCGGTTCGTAATTATGGTGTGTATGATGTTTCGGGATATGCTACCTTTTATTCGGGCTCAAACATTATTGGCTCCTCACAGATTGTCACGGTAGTTTCCGGAGGGCAGGGATATGCAGATCAAGTTTTTGTTGATTGGACTATTCCAGAAGGAAATTTTAATATCAGAGTTGACATACTCGGTCAATCGCCGCAAGATCAAAATCCGAACAATGATTCTGCTTTGACAGGAATGTTTTATCCGGAAAAAGACAGCGATGGCGATGGGGTGATTGATAAAAATGACAATTGTCCAAATATGGCTAATTCTGATCAGACAGATACTGATAACGACGGAGTCGGCAATGTTTGCGACAGTGATGACGATAATGATGGTTTAACCGATACAAAAGAACAAGAAATCGGGACTGATCCGCTTGATTCAGATACTGATGACGATGGAATTTTAGACGGCCAGGATAATTGTCCAAAAACTGCCAATCAAAATCAGGCTGATAAAGACAGCGATGGAATAGGCGATGTTTGCGATTCAGTAGACAATAGCACGCCACCTCCAAGTTCAGGCGGCGGTTCTTCGTCTCCGATCGACACAGACGGGGACGGAGTGGCTGACGGCCGCGATAATTGCCGCACAGTAGCTAATGCTTCCCAGGCAGATAATGACAAGGATGGAATTGGTGATGCTTGCGATTCTGATGATGATAATGACGGGTTGAGTGATACTGATGAGGCAACATTGGGGACAGATCCTAAAAATCCCGATTCCGATAATGACGGGACAAAAGACGGTGATGATGCCGCGCCGTTGAATCAAGACGAGAGTGGCGTCTCAGGAGAAGGTGAAAATGGGGGAGAATTAGATGAGACATCTTTGGGAGATGGCGGGATTTGGAGCAGAGATGATTTGTCTGGACAGAATGCGGGGTTGGAAAATATATTTATTGATTTATCTCAGCTAAGTTGGAATACTTTTATTTTTAAAGTCAGAGATAATTCCGGTCTGCAAAATTTAAGTTATAATTGGGATTTGGGAGATGGTGTGGCCGCGACGGACGAAGAAATACAACATTCGTATGGAAAATCGGGGACTTATCTTGTTATTTTAAGTATTAATGACGGCGCGGGGGTTGTTAGAAAAGTTCCCACCACTGTGCGCGTTAGTTTCTTGTCGGTAAAAAATCCATATTTGTCTTTTCCTTTAGGGCTTTTGCTCGGTTTGACAATTCTTTTCGGAACAAGGAAATGGCTCAAGAAGAAAAATGAAATTAATGAGATAGACGGTGAAATTAAATAGAGTAAATATATTTTTAAGGAGGTAGTATGGCAAAAAGTAAAACATCGCGAAAACACGAAGCGCCGGTTAGTTTTTATCGAAAAATCGCTTTTGTTTTTGTAGCCCTGACAAGTGTGTTGATTATTTTTGCGGCGTATTTTGTTCTGAGCAGAACGGATATAACAGTGACTATTGCAAAAGAACCGGTCAGTACGGATTTTATTGCTGATTTGAAAGAGGTGGCTGTTCAAAATCCGGCGGAACCGTCAGTTGCCGTGCCTGGCGCAGCGACAATTTCAGGGAAAGTTACGGAAGCAACTGTTTCCGGCAGTAAGGAATATCCAACCACCGGAAAAAAGACTGCAGAAGGAGAAGTCGGCGGGACAGTTACAATTTTTAACAATTACAGCAAGGATCAGCCGCTCGTGGCCACGACGCGTTTGCTTTCTTCGGAAGGAATCTTATATCGCCTGAAAGACAGGGTTAATGTTCCGGCCGGCAGTAAGGTAGAAAATGTGGAAGTTTATGCCGATACGCCGTCTGAGGCGGCGGCGAAACTTGGGCCGACAAAATTTACCATTCCGGGACTTTGGGAAGGGCTGCAGGATAAAATTTATGCTCAAAGTTTTTCCGCGATGCACGGCGGGGAACAGGAAATTAGCTTTGTCACACAAACTGATTTAGATAATGCTTATAGCGATTTGACAAAAACTCTTTCAGAAAAAGTTTTGGATGATTTGAAAAAAGAAATGCCCTCGGCCGGAGAAATTTTTGGTAAAGTTGTAATAAAAGAAATTTCTGAAAAACGCAGCGATCTTAAAGCCGGCGCGACTGGCGACAAGTTTACTGTTAATTTAGCAATGAAAGTTGTTGGAATTTCTTTCTATAAAAGAGATGTAGAAAGTTTGGCGTGGCGTGAACTCGGCGCCAAAGTTCCGGCAGATAAGGAATTGACTAGCGTTGATTACGAAGGCATGACTTTCTTGGTTGAGAAATATGATGTTAAAAACGGCGAGGCAAATATTATGGTGCATCTCTCCGGAGAGATGGCTTTAAAATCAGATAGCTCGATTTTTGACAAAGATAAATTTATCGGACTTTCTAAGGAAAAAATAATTCAATACTTGTCCCTTTATCCGGAAATTGAACGCATCACCATAAAATTTTCTCCTTTTTGGGTAAAGAAAGTTCCGCAGATAAAAACCAACATAAACATCATTGTTAAATAAAATAATTTTCAGGATCTTTGCGCGGAGGAGCGTAAGGTTTGGTTAGCTTGTATGAGCAAAGAAAAATTGGAAATGATGAGGCATTCCGCGGCCCATGTTTTGGCAGCCGCTGTTTTAGAGCTGTATCCGACCGCGAAATTCGGCGTGGGGCCGGTTGTGGAAAATGGATTTTATTATGATTTTGAATTGGGGAAAAATTTAACCACAGCTGATTTGCCGAAGATTGAAAGTAAGATGAGGGAAATTATAAAAAGAAGTTTACCGTTTGAAAGACAGGAGCTATCGCGTGATGAGGCAATAAAACTTTTTGAACAATTTAAACAGCCGTATAAATTAGAATTGTTGCGTGAAGGAACGGTTGGTGAAGAGGGAAAAATGGAATCGCTTGGCGAAAGAGTGACAATTTATAAGACCGGAAAGTTTACTGATCTTTGTCGAGGGCCGCATGTTCCGACAACAAAAGCGATAGGCGCGTTTAAATTAACCACGGTTGCTGGCGCGTACTGGCGCGGGGATGAAAACAAGCCAATGCTTCAGAGAATTTACGGAGTAGCTTTTGAAACACAAAAAGAACTTGATGAATATTTAAAAATGCGCGAAGAAGCGGAAAAACGCGATCACAGAAAACTTGGTAAAGATCTTCAAATTTTTACCTTTAGTGATTCTGTCGGTCCCGGCCTGCCGCTTTGGCTTCCGAACGGCGCAGTTGTTGTTAATGAATTAGAAAAATTAGCTAAAGAAGCTGAAAAAGAAGCGGGTTATCTTGAAGTTAGAACACCGCATGTTGCGAAAGAAGAGATGTATTTAAAATCCGGACATCTCCCGTATTACAAAGAGAGTATGTTTCCGCCGATGATTATGATGGAAGAAAACGGGCAAAAGACGACTTACTATCTGAAGGCCATGAATTGTCCGCATCATCATCAGATTTTTGCGGCTAGTCCTAGAAGTTATCGCGAGTTGCCGCTACGGCTCGCAGAATACGGAACTTGCTATCGTTATGAAAAAAGTGGTGAACTTTTTGGTTTGATGCGCGTCCGAATGCTTTCAATGAATGATGCTCACATTTATTGTACAGAAGAACAGTTTGCTAATGAGTTTATGGGTGTGATAAAACTTTATCTCAAATATTTTAAAATTTTTGGAATTAAAAAATATGTGATGCGGCTCAGTCTGCACAGTAAAGAGGGTTTAGGTAAAAAATATATTGATAATCCTGAGTTGTGGAAAAAAACAGAAGAGATGGTGCGAGCCGTGTTGAAAAAGGGAAAAGTCTCCTTTGTTGAAGCGGCTGATGAAGCGGCATTTTACGGTCCAAAAATTGACGTACAGATTTGGAGCGCGATTGGTCGCGAGTTTACGCTTGCTACGAATCAAGTTGATTTTGCCATACCAGAGAGGTTTGGTTTGGCTTATAAAGATTCTGATGGAAAAGATAAAACACCAATTTGCATTCATCGCGCGCCGCTCGGCACACATGAGCGGACAATAGGATTTTTGCTTGAGCACTATGCCGGAGCTTTTCCGACCTGGCTCGCGCCCGTGCAAGTTGCCATAATTCCGGTTGGCAAACGTCATGTGAAGGCCTCGCAGAAATTAGGAAAAGAATTTCGCGAAGAGGGGATTAGGGTTCAAGTTGAGGACGCCAATGAAACAGTCGGATACAAGATTAGAAAAGCGGAAAAACAAAAAGCGCCGTATATGATCGTGATCGGCGACAAAGAGATGGGTGGGAAGAAATTAAATGTTCGCGTCCGCGGCAAACAAAAAACCGTAGCGATGACGGTGAAAAAATTTATTGAAAAAGTAAAAACGGAAATTGAAAAAAGAAAATAACATATCAAAAAAGACCCCGCTGATTTAGTGGGGTCTTTTTATTTATTATATTCCGATTGCTTTTCTTATTTTTTCAATTTGAGAAGCGGATTGTTCTTTATCATGCGCTCGAAGACGTGCCAATTTTTCTTTTTGGAGTTCTTGATATCTATTTTTCATTCTTTCCGCCGTCACTTCGTCTCCACTGTTTTGGGCTAAAGCGTATTCATAACTCGTGACGTCTTCTTCGATTTTTTGTAATCTCTCCTCGATGCCCGCTACACCAAATTCGGCTATTTTTTTCTTCTTCTCCTTGCTAGTTAAAACTGGCCTTCCGGCCTCAACGTGTTTGGCGAGAGGCAAGAGTTTCTGCAGTTCTCCGGCTTCATTTCTCAATACTTCCGTTGCGGCGCGGTATTGTTCTATTTGTTCTGATGTGAGCGAGGGTAATTCTTCAACTGCCGCAGTTTCAACAACTTCTGGAACTTCCAAAACTATAGCGGTTTTGTCGTCAAATTTTGATCTTAAAACTTTTTCCGAGGCTCGTTTTTTAGCCGCTTCTACAAGTCGTGCGGAAATTTCCGCCGGCGTTCCGCCCTTCATTATTTCTGCTTTAATTTCTTCATTTGTTAAATTGTCATGAATACCGTCTGAAGTAATGACCACCTTGTCACCGGGTTCGAGGTGCCTGGTACCAGTTTGTAATTTACTTTCGCTTAAACCGAGCGCGTTCTTCACGCCTCTTCGCAGATCCTTGTATAAAAAAGAAATCGTCGCGCCTCGGTCTGGGCCAAATTTTTTTATTATTTCTTCTTCGTTTGTAGTTTGATCAAGAAAATCAGCCTCTTCTTCGGTTATGTATCCAGCCTGAATTGCTTGTTCAAGCGCGCCCTGGTCTCGAGTGATTTGTTCAAGTTTTCCACTCGCTTTTAAAATATAAATTCTGCTGTCACCGGTGTGGCCAAAAACCAAATCAGCTCCGCCGTCTGGTCTCTCAAGCATTTTGACAATAGAAGCGGTTGTCCCCGTCGGAGACATTCCTCTTTCTTCAATCAATTTTTCTATTTCGCCCTGGGGGCGATCTTTATATGCCGCTGCGACAAAAGGGTCATTTAAATATTCAAAAAAAAGTTTATTCCCCAATTTCAAAACTTCTTCTTGCGCCACTTCCATTGCTTTTTTTATTGTAGCTTCCCATTTTTTAGCGTCAGCGCCTTCGGGAACAGCAGATAGTTCTTTGGAAATAGTTTCAGAGACCAGATTGCTGGCTTCTCTGCCCGATATGCCCCCACCCATACCGTCAAAAACCGCAGCTATCTGTTTTTCGCGGTCAAGAAGAGTCGCATCTTCATTTTTTTCTTTTTTGGGATGATTTTCTGACGATTCGGTCGTAAAGCCAATGTGTGGGGCGACTTCTTTAGTTTCGGGACCGTAAATTTCTTCTGCCCTTGAGGTTCGTGGCATAAAATTGAATTTATCAAAAGTTATTCTTTAATTATAACAGAAAATTATAATGTATTTAAAGAGAAAAGTCAAGATAAAAAAGGGGACCGAGGCGGTTTTTGCCTTCGGTCCCATGCGGTTACGAGGTCTTCTTGACCTCGGGTGTTTCCTCCTTCACTACGG
>JAHIRI010000035.1 GCA_018818855.1 Patescibacteria group bacterium | reverse complement strand
AGAAGTGCAAAAATTACTTAAAGAATATTTGCGCGATAAATCAAGAAATTTAATGGTCAGGCACACTTTAAAAAACGGAGAAGGTTTGGCTGCGACTGAAGCGCCGCGCGGCACGCTTTATCATTATTATAAAATTGATAAGTATGGCGTAATTCGCGCCTGCAATATCATCACGCCGACCGCCCAATTTTTGGATAATTTGGAAAATGATTTGGATAAATATTTGAATGAAGCGGATATTAAAAATGAGCGGGATAGAAAATGGAAGATTAATATGATGGTCAGGGCATACGATCCTTGTATGACCTGCGCGACACATTAATATGCATGATTTACACGAGGCAGACAGAATTTTAAAATTAGTTTTGGATCACGCCGAAAAAAATAAGCTGAAATCAGTAACAAAAATTGTTGTCGGGCTCGGGAGCGTGATTGAGCATGGCTCGGAAATTAATCCGGAAAATTTAAAATTTAATGTTGGGGTTCTCGCGCGCGGGACAAAAGCGGAAAACGCGGAAGTGGTGGTAAAAAAAATAAAAGCTGACACGTGGGAACTTGAAGAAATTGAGGGGGATAAATAATAAATTATATTTATGAAATTAAAATCGCTTGACGAAATTAAAAAATTAAAAGGAAAAAGAGTTTTAGTTCGGGTTGATTTTAATGTTCCCTTAAAAAAGTCCGGCGCGAGAATTGTTGTAGCTGATAACACAAAAATTCGCGCGGCCTTGCCTACAATAAAATATCTTTTGGGACAAGGAGCAAAAGTAATTTTGATGAGTCACTTGGGCGACCCGGGCGGAAAGGCAAAAAAGAATTTAAGCTTGAAACCAATTGGCGCCGCGCTTGGAAAACTTTTGTTGATGAAAGGAACTGCACCGGCGGATTGGGAAGGAAGGAAGGGATTGAAAAAAATTGATGAGATGAAAACCGGAGAAGTGATGATGCTAGAAAATTTGCGTTTTCATGTAGGAGAGGAAAAAAATGATAGAAAATTTGCTGCGGGACTCGCGAGTCTGGCGGATATTTATGTAAACGATGCATTTGCTGCGGCGCATCGGGCACACGCTTCAATTGTCGGCGTGCCAAAATTTTTGCCGAGTTACGCAGGACTTTTGATGAAAAAAGAAATCAGTGTTCTCGGCAGTCTGCTCGCAAAACCATCAAAACCGTTTGTCGCCCTAATCGGCGGAGCGAAAATTTCTACAAAAATTTCAGTAATAGAAAATTTATTGAAAAAAGTAAATTCGCTTCTTTTGGGCGGAGCTTTGGTAAATAATTTTTTCAAAGCCGCCGGATATGAAATTGGCGCATCAGTATATGAACCCAAAGAATTGAAGACCGCAAAAAAACTCTTGAAAAATAAAAAAATTGTTTTGCCAGTTGATTTTGTGGTCGGGGATTTTAAAGGGAAAAAAGCGCGAGTGGTTAGTGTGCCGAAGAAAAAAATAGCACTCTGTAAAAAACCATACGCCCTTTTAGATATTGGCCCAGAGACAATAAAAAAATATGCCAGCATCGTGAGAAAAGCGCAAACGATTGTTTGGAACGGACCAATGGGGATGTTTGAAATTCCAAAATATAGTCATGGAACAATTGCGCTCGGGAGATTAATCGCGGCGCGATCGCGCGGAAAAGTTTTTGGAGTAGTCGGCGGAGGGGAGACAATTGAGGCAATAGAAAAAACTAAAATGGCAGAATACATTGATCATATTTCTACCGGTGGGGGAGCAATGCTGGAATTTTTGGAAGGAAAAGTTTTGCCGGGGATTAAACCACTATTAAAATAAGTTTATAAGTGATTAAGTTTTTAAGTTTATAAGTTTAGCTCAAACTTACCGACTTACAACTTACCAACTTACAAACTAAACAAAAAATATGGAAAACCCAATGCCGCAGCTAAAAAACAACAGAGCTCTGAAAATTTTTACAGCGCTCGTTATGTTAGGTTTATTTGTATTTTTAGGAACACTTGTTGCAAATAATTTGAAGAGTTATCAGTATATTGGAAAACCAACCGCGGAACGAGATACAATCGCCATTTCCGGAGAAGGAAAAGTTACCGGCATTCCGGATATTGCTACGGTCAGCGTAGGTTTGCAAACTGAAAAAGCGGATGTGAAAAGCGCGCAGACGGAAAATACAAATAAGATGAATCGTCTTATTGCAAATTTAAAAAATTTAGGAGTTGACAGTCAGGACATTCAGACAAGTTATTATAATATTTATCCGCAATATGATTGGCCAAATGGAAAACAGATTTTGCGCGGTTATCAGGTAAGCCAGGGTGTTGCGGTGAAAATCAGAAATTTGAGTAAAATCGGAGATATTCTGGCGGCGGCCGGCGAAGGCGGAGCAAACCAGGTAAGCGGCTTGTCTTTTAATATTGACGATCCAGAAGCTTTGCGTCAGGAGGCGAGAGTGAAGGCCTTAGAAAACGCGAAAGAAAAAGCAGATGCCTTGGCGCGCGTGGCTGGCGTTAAACTCGGGAAAATTGTTTCTTTCAGTGAATATTCTGGAACACCGACTCCTTTATATAAATCTTATGATATGGGCGGCATTGGCGGCGGTGGAGAAGTTGCGGCTCCGACAGTAGAAAGCGGGAGCATGGATATTGTTGTAGATGTATCCGTAAGTTACGAGATAAAATAGATTGAAGATTTAAGATTTCAGATTTAAGGTTTACTTTATGGCTAAAATTTATAAAAAGCCAACGGTTTTAGTTATTCTTGATGGTTGGGGCGTGGCGCCGCCGGGACCAGGCAACGCGATTACTTTGGCGAAAACACCAACTATGACAGCGATATGGAAAGAATTTCCTCACACGCTTCTTTTGGCGCACGGAAAAAATGTTGGTTTGCCTGGCAATCAGGAGGGGAATTCAGAAGCTGGACATATGAATTTATCTGCTGGTTGGGTTGTTAAGCAAGATGCGGTTTATATAAATGAAAGTATTAAGGATGGAACTTTTTTCAAAAATACCGCTTTTCTTGAAGCCATAAGGCATGCAGAAAAATATAAGAGCAAGGTACACGTTATGGGTTTATTAGCAAATGGTGAAAGTGCCCATGCATCTCCCGGACATCTTTATGCTGTGCTGGATCTATTGAATAAGCACGAAATAAAAAAAGTTTTTTTGCATCTCTTCACTGACGGCCGTGATTCTTCTCGTTTTGCCGCGATTAAATTATTGCCAAAATTAAAAACACATTTTCACAACGGAGAAAAAATAGCCTCAATAACGGGACGTTTTTATGCAATGGATCGTATAAAAAGATGGCCAAGAATTGAAGCGGCTTACAATGCGATGGTTCTGGGCGAAGGGGTCACGGCAGAATCGGCTGAAGCGGCAATTTCCTCCGCTTATAATCGCGGAGAGACAGATGAATTTATCATGCCAACAGTTGTCACAAATGACCATAAGCCAATCGCGACAGTGGGTGATAATGATGTGGTACTTTTCTTTAACTTGCGATCGGATCGCGCGAGAGAAATTACAAAAACTTTTGTGCAAAAAGATTTTACGGAAAAAAATCCAGGGTCATTCAAAAGAAAAAAAGTTCCCAAAAATATTATTTTCGCGGCCATGACTGATTTCGGTCCCGATTTGCCCCATATTTTGACGGCTTTTCCTTCAAGAAATATTTTGAGTGCCTTGCCGGCGGTTCTTCGAGACAAAAAACAAGTCTATATCGCCGAGGCGGAAAAGTACGCGCATGTTACGTACTTTTTTAACGGCGGCAATGCTGATGCATTCTATGGAGAAGAGAGGGTTAGAATTCCATCGCTTTTGACTCCGCATTATGAAGACAAACCCGAAATGAATGCGGAAAAAGTTACCACAGAAGTCAGGCGGCGTGTTGACAGCGGCCAGTATGATTTTGTAGCAGTTAATTTTTGCAATCCCGACATGATTGGCCATACGGGGGATTTGTCTGCTGGTATTCGGGCGGTGCAGACGGTTGACAGGTGTGTTGATAAAATTATTCGCGGCGTCTGGCGCAAGGAGGGAACAGCAATTATTACCGCTGATCATGGTAATATAGAAGAAATGATAAACGACAAAAGCGGAGAGGTTGATACTGAACACTCCAAAAATCCGGTGCCGTTTATTGTGGTCGGGTCGCGTTTCAAAAATTTGAGAAGAAAAAGTTTGCCAAAAGGAGTTTTGGCCAATGTCGCGCCAACCGTACTTGACGTGATGGGCATGACGACGCCGAGAGAAATGACAAAAAAGAGTTTATTAAGTTAAGTTATAAGTTTTATGAATCGTCCAAAGCCAGTGGTGCTTGCAATTTTAGACGGCTGGGGAATTGCTCCGGGAGGAAAGGGCAATGCTATTTTTGATGCCAAAACACCAAACGTCGATAAATTGATTGCTACTTATCCGGCGATGACGCTTCGGGCTTCCGGAGATGAAGTCGGTCTTTCCTGGGGAGAAATGGGAACTTCGGAAGTCGGTCACTTAAATCTTGGGACAGGGAAGATTTTTTATCAGACTCTTCCAAGAATCAACAAAGCTATCAATGATGGCTCTTTTTTTAAAAAGAAAGTTTTGCTTGATGCCGCCGCCCACGTCAAAAAAAATAAATCAAGTCTTCATTTAATGGGGCTTGTGAGTACCGGCCGCGTACATACCACAATTGACCATCTTTATGCCATACTAAAATTTGCCAAACAACAAAAAATAAAAAATGTTTACATTCACTGTTTTTTGGATGGAAGGGATACGATTTACAACAGTGGAGTTGATTTTATAAAAAAGTTGCAGGAAAAAATTAAGGAAAGTGGCGTGGGGAAAATTGCCACGCTTTCCGGACGTTTTTATGCCATGGATCGCGACAACCGTTGGGATAGAACAGAAAAAGCTTACCGGGCCATTGCTGAAGGAAAAAGTGATGAATCTTTTTCTGATCCAATAAAAGCAGTAGAAGCATCGTATGCAAAAAAAGTTTATGATGAAGAGTTTGTGCCAATCGTAATTTTGGAAAGGAAAAAACCGGTAGCCACAGTTTCAGAAAATGATGCGATAATTTTTTTCAATTATCGCGCCGACCGTGCGAGGCAAATGACAAAAGCGTTTACCATAGAAAATTTTGATAAATTCCCGAGAGATAATTTTTTTCCAAAATTATTTTTTGCCACAATGACTGAATATGAAGCCGGTCTGCCGGTCAAAGTTATTTTTCCGCCGGAGAAAATAAAAGTTTGTTTGGCAGAAGTTTTGAGTGAGGCCGGACTAAAACAGTTACATATTGCCGAGACGGAAAAATATGCTCATGTAACTTTCTTTTTTAATGGGATGAGGGAAGAAGAATTTCCTGGAGAAGACAGGATAATTGTTCCTTCGCCGCATGTCGCTTCTTATGCCGAGAAGCCGGAGATGTCCGCGAAAGTTATTACGGAAAAATTGATTAAAGTAATAATGTCTAGAAAATATGATTTTATTGTAGTCAATTTCGCAAATGCTGATATGGTCGGGCACACAGGGAAACATAAGGAAACCGTAGAAGCCGTAGAAACCGTTGATAAATGCGTTGGGCAAATAGCAGATGTAGTTTTGCCCATGGGCGGAGTTATGGTTCTTACCGCCGATCATGGCAATGCTGAAGAAGTCTTTAATTTACAAACCGGTGAGATTGATAAAGAGCACAGCACTAATCCTGTGCCGTTTATTTTAGCCGGACGAGATTTAAAAGATAAAGAGGCTGTTGCGGGTGGCGAGGAAGCAGATTTGAGTTTAGTGTCGCCGGTTGGAGTTTTAGCTGATGTTGCTCCAACGATTTTAAAAATAATGGATATAAAACAACCGGAAGAAATGAGCGGAACGCCATTAATATAAATAAAAATTTTTTATGTGGCATAGTTTGGAAATAAAAGAAGTTTTGGCCAGATTGAAAGTTTCGAAGGAGGGGCTGGACAAAGAAGAGGCCGCCCGGAGATTAAAAAAAATTGGACCAAATAAATTGCCTGAAGAAAAGAAGTTAACACAGCTTCAGATTTTTTTTAATCAGTTTAAAAGTCCGCTGGTTTATATTCTTTTGGTTGCCTCGGGAATCACATTTTTTTTGAAAGAGTTTACCGACACGGGGGTGATTTTAGCCGCCGTTTTTATAAATACTGTTGTCGGTTTTTTCCAGGAAACTAAGGCGGAGAAAATTATTGAACGCCTGAAATCAATGCTTGAACACAAGGCAAGGGTATTGCGGGACGGCCGGGAGACCGAGATTACGGTAGAAGATTTAGTGCCGGGAGATATAATTTTAATTGAGGCTGGAGATAAAATTTCGGCAGACGCCAGATTGATTGAAGTTAACAATTTACAAATTATGGAAGCCGCCCTGACCGGAGAATCCGTCCCGTCCAACAAAAAATCAGTTGCCCTGGAGGCAGGAGAAGTTTTGGCTGACAGAGAAAATATGGTTTATATGGGAACAAGCGCGGTCAGGGGGCGTGGAAAGGCGGTAATAGTTGAAACGGGCAGCAAAACGGAGTTAGGAAAAATTGCTTTGATGGTTCATGAAACGGGGGAAGAAAAAACGCCGCTTCAAAGGCAATTAGCAAAATTCAGCAAGTGGCTCGCAATATTTTTTTCCTTGGTTTGCCTGTTTATTTTTTTACTTGGCATTATCCAGGGAAGGCCGTTTGTTGAGATATTTTTGACGGCAGTAGCCGTAGCGGTAGCGGCCATTCCCGAAGGCCTTCTTGTCGCCCTTACTGTAATTTTGGCAATTGGCATGCAGAGAATTTTGAGGGAGAAGGCGTTGGTGAGAAGGTTAGTGGCCGCCGAGACGCTGGGGAGCACGTCAGTGATTTGCTCCGACAAAACCGGGACTATAACTCTCGGCCAGATGATGGTTGATCATATTTTTACGGAAAGCCAAAGCGAGAAATCAAAAGTCAAAGTTCTAGAAATTGGGCTTCTTTGCAATAACGCGGTTATCGAGAATCCTGAAGAAGAATTAAAAAATTGGGTAATTTTTGGCGATGCTACGGAACAAGCTTTGCTTTTGGCGGCCGTGCAGGCAGGTTTGCGAAAAGATGAGTTGGAAAAAGAAAATCCGAGGATTGGCGAGGTTCCTTTCGATGAAGAAAAAAAGTACATGGCGACATTGCATTCGGCCGGTCGTTCAAAAATTATTTTTGTGAAAGGGGCGCCCGAGGTAGTGCTGTCCATGTCGGGATGGCTCGAGATTAATGGTAAAAAAGAAAAGTTAAACAGCAACAGAGTTAAAAAAATTGAAAAAGAAATAGAAAATTTGACCAACAAGGGCCTTAGACTTTTAGCCGTAGCCCACGGGGAGGGAGATAATCTGGAAAAATTGCAGGATTTAGTTTTTGTTGGTTTGGTTGCTCTGAAGGATCCCTTGCGGCCGGAGGCGCGGGAAACAATAGAGGCGTGCAAGAGAGCGGGCATTAGGCCAATTTTAATTACTGGTGATCATAGATTAACCGCGAAAACAATCGCCGAAGAAGTTGGTTTGTCGGCGAGAGAAGAGAATATTTTAGAGGGTAGAGATTTGGATGAAATGAGTGATGAAAAATTTTCGTCAGTATTAAGGCGCGTTGATGTTTACGCTCGTGTTGAGCCGCGGCATAAAATGAGAATTATTGAAGCCTGGCAGAGGAAGGGCGAGGTGGTGGCAATGACTGGTGATGGAGTAAATGACGCGCCGGCTCTTAAAAAGGCGGACATAGGCGTTGCTCTTGGTTCAGGTACGGAAGTAGCCAAGGAAACCGCGGATATAGTGCTTTTAGACAATAATTTTGCCACAATCGTTAAGGCAGTTAAACAAGGGCGCGCGATTTTTGAAAATGTCAGGAAAGTTATCACCTACCTGTTATCTGACAGTTTTACAGAAATGATTATTGTCGGAGGCAGTTTGTTTTTGGGGCTGCCCCTGCCCGTTTTGGCGGCGCAGATTCTTTGGGTTAATTTAATTGAAGACGGTTTGCCGTCCATTGCCCTTTCTTTTGAGCCAGAAGAAAAAGGATTGATGCTGGATAAACCAAGAAGAAAAACTGAAAATATTTTAAACACGGAAATGAGAATAATTATTTTTGTGATTGGCATTTTAACGTCCTTGCTGCTCCTTGGACTTTTCTATTATTTTTGGAAAATCGGGCAGGATATCAATTATACAAGAACGGTCATTTTTGTTGGATTGGGGATTAATTCATTGTTCTATATCTGGAGTTGCCGGAGTTTAAGATTTTCACTTTGGCACATGAATCCTTTTAAAAATAAATTTTTGAATTTTTCCGTGCTTTTCGGTTTTTCAATGTTTTTTATCGCGCTGTATGTTCCGTTCTTTCAAAAAGTTTTGAGGACAGTGCCGCTTAGTTTGCGAGATTGGGGGATTGTAGTATCATTGGGTTTGATAAACCTTTTATTGATTGAGTTGGTAAAATTTATTTTTATTACCAGACATAAGAAAGAAATGAGGATTTTAAATAATTCTTCGATAAATTAAATTTATGCCGGAGCTGCCAGAAGTAGAAACAATTAGAAGGCAACTAATCGCCAGAATAAAAGGTAAAAAAATAAAATTTGTTGAAGTTAAATTAGCGAGAATGGTAAATATACCGGCCGCTAAGTTTGAAAAGATCGTGACCGGGAAAAGCGTGAAAGATATTCGTCGGCGGGCAAAAATTTTAGTTATTGATCTTTCCGGCAGTTGGAGCATTGTTATACATTTAAAAATGACAGGGCAATTAATTTACGACGGAAAAGAGGGGATTGGAAAGCCGCATATTATTTACACCTTTTCCGACGGACACAATTTGAAGCATTATGATTTTCGCCTTTTTGGTTATGCGAAGTTGATGAAATCCAGCGAAGTAGAAAAATTTTTAATGAAAAATAAATTTGGTCCGGAGATTTTGGATAAAAGTCTTACTCTTCATAAATTTAATGAGTTGCTGGCAAAAAAACCAAATGCTAAAATAAAACCACTTTTGATGGATCAAACCTTCATCGCTGGGGTCGGCAATATTTATGCGCAAGAAGTTTGTTTTTGCGCCAGGATTTTACCAACAAAAAAAGTTTCCGCCCTAACCGCGAAAGAAATAAAAAATCTTTACCAGTGTCTTAGAAAAATTCTTGTCGCCGCTCTCGCGCGTCACGGATCTTCAGTTAATTCCTACGTTGACGCCTTGGGAAAAAGGGGAGGTTATGTGCCGCTTCTAAAAGTTTATGGTCGCGGAGGAAAACCCTGCATTGGTTGCCGGGGAAAAGTTAAAACAATTAAATTAGCTGGACGGGGAACAAGTTTTTGTCCAAGTTGTCAAAAATAAAATAATTATGGATTATTATCTTTTTCAGCTTTTAAATAATTTAGCCGGCAGGTGGCGGCCGCTGGACTGGCTCGGCATTTTTTGCGCGGAATATCTGATTTTTATCATGGCTTTTGTGATAGTTGCTTGGACAATTTTTAATAAAAATAATCGTCGCGCAGACGCAGCTATAATTTTGGAAATTATTTTGGCGGCATTTTTCAGCTATCTTGTGAAAATTATAATTAACCTGTTTTATTTCCGGCCGCGGCCATTTTCCGCGCACGATGTAAATTTGTTGATAGGAAAAATATCCGACGGGTCGTTTCCCTCGGCACATACGTTTTTATCTTTTGCCATGGCTTTTGGAATTTATTTTTATAATAAAAAGTTGGGCACGGTTTTATTAATTTTGGCGGCGTTTGTTAGTTTTTCAAGAATTTATGTCGGAGTGCATTATCCACTGGATATTTTAGGCGGAGTAACTTTGGCGTGGATTTCGGTTTACACAGTGAATAAAATTAATTGGAAAAAACTACTTAAGATATGAAAATTGTAATTAGAGCTGGGGGATCAGGGACAAGACTTTGGCCGGTTTCGCGCGAGAATAATCCAAAGCAATTTCAGGCGCTAGTCGGGGAAAATACTCTTATCCGCGGCACGGTGAATCGCATAAAACCATTGCTTAAAAAAAGCGGCGATCTTTTCATTTCCCTAAATCAAAAGATGGCCAAGAGATTGAAAAAAGAAATTCCGGGACTGGCAGATAAGAATATGATTTTAGAGCCAGCGGGACGAAATACCGGACCGGCAATCTGTCTTGAAAGTTGTGTTTTGGCGCGTCGTTTTGGCGAGGAAGTAATAGTTGCAAGTTTGCCGTCAGATGATTATATTTCTGATCCCGCCGCTTTTCGCGCCGAACTTGTTGTTGCGGAAAAATTTTTGGAAAAAAATCCGGAATATATTATAACGCCCGGCGCAAAACCGACTTTTCCCGATGAAGGATATAGCTACATAAAAATCGGTAAAAAATTAGCTGGCGGAAAAGAAATTAAAATTTTTAAAGTTAATGGTTGGATTGAAAAACCCAAAGTTGATTATTGTAAAAAATTGATTAAATCAGGAGAGTATTTTTGCCATACCGGAATGTATATTTGGAAATTAAAAACCATTCTTGATTTGTTTAGAAAATTTCAACCAAAAATGTATGAGGTGTGTAAAAAGATAGCAGCTGGTTCTGCCAGAGAGCAATATGCTAAGTTGGAAAAGATTCATATTGAATCGGCCATCACAAAAAAAACCAATAAAATAGCTACTATAATTTCGGCTGGATTAAACTGGTCTGATCTGGGGAAATGGCATATTATAAAAGATATTTTGTCGCCGGGTAATAAAAATTTGATAAAGGGTAAGGTGCTCGCCCTGGATACAAGAGATTGTTTGATTTACGGTCCGCCGGATAAATTTGTCGCCACGGTTGGTCTTCAAAATACTGTAGTAGTTTTGACCGAGGATGCATTACTTGTCTGTCCGAAAGAAAGAGCGGGGGAAGTAAAAAAAATTGTTGAAGAGTTGGGGGAAAAGGGATTTAAAAAATATTTATAAATTTTATTTTTATGAAAAAAATCATTTTTTTAGTGATCCTTGCGATTTTAGTTATTGTTGGTTGGTATATTTTTGTTCCGCCGTCTGAAAATTACCCAGAGAAAAATTTTGTAATTGAAAAAGGGGAGGGAGTGCATGAAATAAGCCGACGCCTCGTAGATCAGAATTTTATAAAAAATAAATTTATTTTTGAAACTTATGTTTGGCTCCGAAAAGTTCAGAGCGATTTTAGGGCAGGAGAGCATACATTAAGAGAAAATATGAGAATTTGGGAAATTGTTGAGGTTTTAACTTCGATCGGAGAAACAAACGAAAGAGACATAAAAATTCTTGAAGGATGGAACAATGCAGAGGTTGCGAATTATTTGGACAAGGGAGAAGTGGTGAGTAAAGATATTTTTTTGAACGCGGTGGAAAGTTATAAATCGGACATTGAAGATTACGAATTTTTATCGGATAGGCCGGCTGGTGCAAGTTTTGAGGGTTATTTGTTCCCTGACACTTATAGAATTTATAAAGAATTTCCTGCGGAACTTTTGGGCGAGAGGGATAAAGAAACAGCCGTGGCCGAGCATATCATAAAAAAGATGTTGGATAATTTCGATCAAAAATTATCAGCTGATTTACGCGCGGAAATCGCCCGGCAGAAAAAAACTATTTTTGAAATTGTGACGATGGCTTCAATTATTGAGAAAGAAGCGAGGGGAGAAGATTTGGCCAAGGTCGCCGATATTTTTTGGCGGAGAATTGATGAGGGCATTGCTCTTCAATCCGACGCCACAGTAAATTATGCGACCGGAAAATACGAGACCCAGCCGAGTTTGGATGATTTAAAAATTAATTCTCCTCACAATACTTATAAATATCGCGGCCTGCCCGCCGGACCGATCGGAAACCCGGGGCTCGCGGCGATTCGAGCGGCGATTTTTCCCGAAGCTAACAACTATTGGTATTTTTTACACGCCAAGGACGGTCAGACAATCTATAGCCGAGACTTTGAAGAACATAAAGCGAATAAGGCAAAGTATTTGCAATAGATAAAATATTTTTTAAAAGACGGCACGCTTGACAGGTGTCGTCTTTTTTGTTAATTTGCGGTTAAGGAGGCATTGCCCAAACCATTTTCAGAAAGGAGGTAAACGGAGATGAAGGGTCTTTCTCCAAGGAAGGTGAGAAAAATACTGAAGCAGAGATTTCCCGAGCTCAGCTTTGAGGCCCGCCAGGCGATCAAAATCATTTTTGAGAGTCTCGTGAATAGGCTGACGCTTGTTCGGTTAAATCCACTTCTTCAGTACGGCGTATTGGTTAGTCCACAGCTTGTCACGGAATGTCTGGTTCATTTGGTCTGCGAAGATATCCGAGCTGGAGGTAGCGCCCCGGCCTACATCAAGATGGAACAGATTGAAGGTGGTGTGGGGGGTGATGATGGTTGGATAGAAGTAATCTTCAAGGAATGGCCAAGCGGGAGGTAGCCCGGCGAACACACGCGTTCGCCGGCTTTTTTTACTCATTTTTAAAAATATGATAAAATATAAAAAGTATCTTCGGGCGGAGAAAAATATTCCGTCCTCCGACCAAAGTGTTCGTTCGCTGCCGCTCGCTCAATGACTTTACATTTTTCCGCCTTCGGCAGAAAGGCAAAATAAATAAACCTATTTTTATATCCACAAGTATGGCAGAAGAAAAAAATTTAGCTATAAAAGAGAAAATTTTGAGAGCCGAGGAGGCCTATCAAAAATTTTCTGATATTATGGCGAAATTGTCGCGGCGCCAGAGAGCGGTCTTGGACAAGGCGATAAAAGAAATAGAAACGCGGCAAATAGAAAAATTGCGTAAAAAATTAAATTTGAATTAATTTTTAAAATTATGTCACCTAGAGAAATTGAATTAGATGAAGCATTAGAAAAATATAAAAAGGCTGAAGCGGAAAAACCGCGTGAGCCAAAAGCAGAAGAACAAAAGGAATTCGAGAAGGCACAAAAAGAAAAAAGATTAAAAAAACCAGGATCTGTTTCCAGATTTTTTAATCAGTTTGGAGTTGGGAAATATTGGGAGCGAATGAATGATTATTTTGAACAAGAAGAGAAAATGGAAAAGGCGACGGCGGAAAAGGCGGCGGCCAAAGAAACGGTTGGAGACGTGAAAGCCGCGGCCGAGGAAAAAGTTGGGGAAGTGAAAAAAACTGGCGCAGAAATGCCAGTCAAAATCGAAAGTGCCGCGGCGCGCGCTGGAGCGGAGGCAGGGGAGACAGCTCCGGTTGTTGCGGAGGCAGGGGTCGTGGAAGCGCAAATTGAGCAAGAGGCAGAAGCGGCAAAAGCCGATTTGGATCAGGAAGTGGAAGACGTGGAAATTATTGAGAAAGAATCGCTTGAAGACGATATTAGAAAAAAATATAAGGATGCTCCGATGCGAGACATTGATGTAAAAATTAAAAACCTTGATTCAGATATTGGAAGGGAAACAGATCCAGATTTGAAAGATATGCTTGAGGCCGAGCGGGATATTTTGGTAAAAATTAAAAAAGAAAAAATGCCGGTCAAGACTCCAGAAAAGAAAATAGATGTTGAGTTGCCTGTTTGGGACGAAGCAGAAGAGATAAAAAAAGTTAAGCCTTTAGGCGCGGAAGATTTGCCGCCGATTGAAGAGTTTGAGGCCGTAGCCAGAGAACACGAAGAGCAAGAGGTTCCGTCGCCAGAAAAAGTTAAGGCAGTCGATGTTTTAGAAGAAGAGATAGAAGAGCCCGCCGAAGAAGAAATGGTTAAGGCAAAAGTTGAAGTAAAATCATTAAAGAATAAAAAATCAAAAGAAGAACCGGAAGAAATATCAATTGATTTTGATTTGAAACGCGGCGACAAAGTTCCGGTGATAGGCGAGTCTGGAAAAGTCGAACCGGGCTGGACATTGGTAAGTTTTGGTAAAGATAAAAAAACGGCTATGGTCACCAAGCCGGGTAAAGACGGCCAGCCCATGCTCAAAACAATAGATTTGGAAGAATTAAAACAATGGAAAAGAGAAGAAGAATTTTTTAGAAAAGGCAAAAAGGAAAGTAGAAAAAAGATGTGGCGTGGAGTTAAAACTCTGACAAGGGCAAGAGGAGAATACGCAGCACAGAGGCAAAAGAAAACAGAAGAAGCATTTAAAATTGCCGAGCCGGAGATTAAGGAAAAACCCAAACCAAAAAAGATAAAATTAAAAATTGCGTCATAGGACGTCGTCTGGATGATAATGTTCCAGTATTAAGATTGACAAAAGGCGATTTTTGTATTATAATATTTTAAGTAAATTTAATAAATAATTTTAATTTTATGCCAGACAGTGAAAGGGAAATAATGGGGAGGGAAGCGGTAAGATTACTCAACGAACAAATAATTTCGGCGAAAGAGTTGATAACTAAAGTTGAAGAGAGGTTGGGAAAAGAAGAATCAACCCGGCCGGAGGAATGGGAAGAGCTCAAGGCGGATTTGGATAGAAACATCATGGCCCTTTCCGGTTTGGAAGAAATGGGGATGTTGATCGCAGAACAAAAAGGCCTCCTCACAAAATTAAAAGCTCAGCAGGAGCAGTTGGACAGGCTGGCTGAAGAGAGAAAAAGAGCTATGCCTGAAGCCGCTTAGTGTTTGGAATTTTTGAGATAAAAAAACGCCCTTGGCTCAAGTAGAGTCGGGGGCGTTTAGGTTAGAGCGATTTCGTAGCACGGGACGCTGTACGACGCCTCGGGCGGCGCATCTTTCGGAAACTCCGGCAGGAAGACTGCGAGAGTACGAGGAGGGTGCTCCCCGGCAAGCCGTAGACGCAGAGTGAGTTTCGGGTGGTCGATGTTTCCCGCGATCAAGTCTTTGACCAACCCCGGCTTTCCCTGGCTCGTCGCGTTGTCCGGTCTCCGGACGTCAACAATACAGCACAGGCCGCAGAAGATCTTCAGGATTCTTTCTTGGCGGAAAACGAGAGTGAGAATTCTTTCCGCGGGATCCCATGCGGCGGAAACAATTCCGTTTCCGAGAAGGAACGTCAGGATTTTATTTTTTTCGCTCAAAGGGCGCCTCCTTTCTAGCCCGTTTATGTCCTCCTTGCGGACACTAAACCTTAGAGCATTTTGTTTATTTTGTCAAGGGCGTATGAAATAAAAAAAGAGGCTTGCCGTTTGGCGCGCCTCTTGGTTGCCTCCTGGTTTTCATCGGGTCACCGCATTCCGTATGAGTTGGTCCTGGATTGCTCTGAGGATGATCGCGAAGGTACGCTCAATCCGTTGCTTGACCTCGGAAGAGAGAACGAGCTTCTTGACGCTTGGCTTGAACTCCATTTCAATGACATCCCGGAACCGGTCAAACATTTCCTCGTCCAACGCATCGGAAGGTGCATTGTGGAGTTCTTCCCATGCCCTCTCGGCTGAACTCGCGGAGATTGAGGGGAGAGATCCGAGAGAATTCGCGATGAACCGCAGACCGTCAAATAGCGGCCGCATTGATTCCAGAAAGTCCCCGGCGGTTAGCGCTAGATTCTTTATCCTGGCCTGGTTGATGATTGTGAGAATCTCGGGGTTGTCCATCTGAAGGCGCTGGAATTGCGCAAAGAGCGCATCGTGCTTTGTCCCCCTCGTCATTTGATCCTCCTTTCTAAGCTCACTTTAAGATATCGGCTATTTTTTGTCAAACAAAATATGTGGTATAATTGTATAAAGATGTTTTAAAAAATAATTAAAATTTTATGAAACTTTGGAAAAAAATAGATTGGTTAATATTGTTGTTCCTTCTCGCGATGTTTATCGTGGGAATTTATATTGCGCCAACCATGCCGGATCGCGTGCCGACTCATTGGAATATTCGAGGCGAAGTAGATGGTTATGGATCAAAGTACATAAATTTATTTTTGATGCCGAGCATTGCTTTGGCGGCATATCTTTTAATGTCTTTCCTCCCGGTAATTGATCCATTGCGAAAAAATTATGAAAAATTTGCCAAGCCGTATTTATACTTTAAAATTTTTCTGGCATTTTTCTTTATTTATTTGGAAATATTTTTACTTTATTCTTCCGTGCGTTTCAGTCCGCCGCAAGGAAGTTTGATGTTTGCGATTCCCTTTTCTTTACTTTTATGTTTTATCGGTTGGATTCTGCCGCAGATCAAAAGAAATTTTTTTATCGGAATTAGGACGCCATGGAGTTTAGTTTCGGATGAGAATTGGAAAAAGACTCATGATTTTAGCGGTAAAGTTTTTATCGTCGCCGGCATCGCGAGTTTGATAGCTTCTTTTTTTGGCAGTATGGCAAGTTTTATAATTTTGATTGCAAGCGTTTTTACCGCAGTCATGGCTACATTTGTTTATAGTTATTTAGAGTATAGAAAGGAGAAAAAATAATATGGCAAAAGAAAATTTTACTGCCGAGGAGGCAAAAAAAATCGGTGAGGAGCTAGGGATTGATTGGAGTAAGTTTGATGTTCTACAATTCCGAATGGGGATGGATGTTGAATTGGAGCACGGCACGCGCGACTCGCACACAAATGTTACAAATGATGATCCTCTTGTGACGGGGAAAATTGCCCTGGCTCACTTAAACGAGTTTTCTGATTATTACACGAGATTAGATGAAATGGAAAAAGAGGCGGACAAATTTTGGGGAAAAGCAGAATAAAATTTTTCAAGAATAAAACACGACCCGGGTACGCGAGTCGTGTTTTTGTTTTATTTTGTTTTTGTTTATTGAACCGTTATTGAAAAATCATTGCTATAGAAGACGCAACCACCGCCACCATTGTATGCGCAGACCCGGAAATGGTATGTGCCCGCTTCTTTAACGTCCCAGGCATAAAGACCCTTTAAATCTGGCGAAGAGGTGTAATAATATTCATTGCCCGGATAAACCGGATTTGGCTCCGTGGATTTTACCAGTTTATATCCGTAAGGAGAATTTCCGGAAAGCGCCCAGGAGAGAGCAATAATTTTTCCTGTTTTTACCCAACCAGTCAGAGATAATGTTCCATAAATTTCCCCAGAAGCTGCGTTAGTTGATTTTGCAACAATTTTTAGATCATTGCTATAGGTACTGCATCCACTTCCAGTATAGAGGCAAATTCTGAAATGCCAGGTTTTTCCGTCATTGATTTGCCAGAGATAGCTTCTGGTGTCAGGATTTAGATAAACCGCTGAATCGCCAGGATAACTCGGATAAGCGTTAAGAGATTTTACAAGTTTGAATCCTTTTGGCGCGGTAATTCCCGAGAGCGACCAGGAAAGGTGGATTCCGTCAGTATCAGCATAGCCTTTAAGATATAATGGTGAAGCTTGGACTGCCTCGCCCTTTCTTGTTACAGTAATTTTTTTGGTAGTGGCGTTTCCGGAATCGTCCTTGGCTTTTATTTCAACAGTATTCGCGCCAACTTTCAAATCGATTATTTTTTCAAAAGATCCGTCTTTATTTTCCGCCTCGGCGCCATTT
>JAHIRI010000034.1 GCA_018818855.1 Patescibacteria group bacterium | reverse complement strand
TTATAAAAGGGGTTTAGTGTGTGAGTCTCAGAGCTATGGTATAGGAGCATATGCTTATTATCGAAGAATCGCGGGAGAAATTATCGACGAACTTCTCGAGTCTATCTCTAGTTTATTGACTAATGAAGAAAAGGCAAAATACGATAAAGCGCTCGAGTTGGTGCGTTCGACCAGACAGACCGAAGAAAAAATAAAACTTGTGCAGGATTTATTGCCTCCCTCCCTAAAGCCAGAAGGGTATAATCCATTAAAAACTTTGTACGGCGCTCTAAGTGAGGGTATACATGGTAAAAGCGATGAAGATTGTATGAAGCAGGCCGAAATTATAAGGACAGCTTTGGTTTATCTAGTTAATCAAATATCACGGGCAGAGAAGGATAAAAAAGAGTTTACGGAAAGTATGAAAAAATTATTAGAGAAAAAATAAATTAATAATATTAAGTAAAAATAAAAACTATGAAAATACTTGGTATAGACTTAGGAACAACCAACTCCTGCATGGCCGTGATTGAAGGTGGCGAGCCGAAAGTGTTGGAAAATAAAGAGGGCGCGAGAACCACGCCTTCGGTTGTCGCTGTTTCAAAAAACGGCGAACGGCTGGTTGGGCAGATTGCCAAAAGGCAGTCGGTGACAAATCCGGAAAACACTCTTTATTCCATTAAGCGTTTAATCGGCCGGAGATTTGACGACGCGGAAGTCCAGCGCGACATGAAAGTTCTGCCTTTTAAAATTGTTCAGTCCGGAGTGGGCGTGAAAATAAAAATGTCTGATAAAGAATATTCGCCGCAAGAAATTTCTGCCATGGTGCTCCATAAAATGAAAACCGATGCGGAAGAAAAAATCGGAGAGAAAATTGAAGAAGCAGTGATTACCGTGCCGGCTTATTTTGACGACGCCCAACGCCAGGCGACTATAGAAGCCGGAGAAATTGCGGGATTAAAAGTAAAAAGAATTATAAACGAGCCGACCGCCGCGGCCTTGGCTTATGGATTGGATAAAAAGAAAGGCGAGCAAATTGTGGTTTATGATTTGGGCGGCGGAACTTTTGATGTTTCAGTTTTGGATATTGGCCAGGACACGGTTGAAGTGAAAGCGACAAACGGCGACACGCATTTGGGCGGCGACGATTTTGACCAAAGAATTATTCACTGGATTTTAGATGAGTTTAGAAAAGATCAGGGAATTGATTTATCAAAAGATAATTTGGCGCTGCAGAGAATTAAGGAAGCGGCGGAAAAAGCAAAGATTGAACTTTCAACTTCAATGGAAACGGAAATCAATCAGCCGTTTATTACTTCCGATTCGGCCGGGCCGAAACATTTGGTAATGAAAATGACGCGGGCGAAATTGGAAGAGTTGGTCGGAGATTTAGTTCAAGCGACTTTGGAGCCGTGCAAAAAAGCGTTAGAGGACGCGAAGATGGATATTAAAGATATTCAAGAAGTAGTAATGGTCGGCGGAATGACAAGAATGCCGTTGGTGCTCGCAACCGTGGAAAAGTTTTTTGGAAAAAAACCAAACTTGTCGGTGAATCCGGACGAAGTAGTTGCGATCGGCGCGGCGGTTCAGGCCGGAGTGCTGCAGGGTGAAGTCCGTGATATTTTATTGCTTGATGTCACGCCATTAACTTTGGGTTTGGAAACATTGGGCGGAGTTTTGACACCGTTGATCAACCGCAATACCACAGTTCCGACTTCTAAGACAAATGTATTTTCCACCGCGGCTGATGGGCAGACTTCTGTTGATATTCATGTTTTGCAGGGCGAACGGCCAATGGCCTCGGATAATAAAACTTTGGGTAAGTTTATGCTTTCCGGAATTCCTCCGGCGCCGCGCGGCGTGCCGCAAGTTGAAGTGACTTTTGATATTGATGCCAATGGTATTTTAAACGTGAAAGCCAAAGACAAAGCGACCGGCGTTGAGCAATCGATTACCATTACTGCTTCAACCGGTTTGTCAAAAGATGAAATTGAACGGATGAAAAAAGAAGCCGAGGCGCACGCGGTCGATGATTTGAAGAAAAAAGAATTGATTGATTTGAAAAATACTGCCGAGACAATTGTTTATACCACGGAAAAAATGTTAAAAGACGCGGGAGATAAAGTTAAAGCCGAAGATAAAAAAGCCATTGAAGAAAAAATGGAAGCATTGAAAAAAGTTAAAGATACGGACGACAAAGAAGCGATAAAGAAAGCGGCAGATGAGTTGGCCGAGACGGCGCAAAAAGTTGGTGCGGCAATGTATTCCGCCTCTTCGGCGGACAAGCAGCCCGCCTCTTCGGCGGGCGGGCAGCAAGATGGCGGTGAGAAAAAAGATGAAAGTAAGGATGAGAACCCGCCTGCCGGCGAGGCAGGGAAAGATGAGAAAAAAGATAAAACAGTAGAAGGGGAGTTTGAAGAAGTAAAGTAGTAATTGGTAATTAACTTATCAAAATTATGGAAAATCAACCGTCAAGAGAGATTAAATTAGTTGATAATATTCCGGGAGCGGAATACGCGAATGTTATGCAGGTTTCACATACCAAAGAAGAATTTTTATTGATGTTCGCGAACCTCGCCGGCCCTTCCGGAAAAGTTGTCGGCAAGATTCTGACCAGCCCAGGCCATATGAAAAGAATCGTTTCTGCGTTGCAGGAAAATATCGTGCGATACGAAGCCAGTTTTGGAAAGATCACGGAAGCGGAAGCACCGAAAAATGACATAGGATTTTCTGATAAATAAATTTTAATCAAAGTGGCAAAAGATTATTATAAAATTTTAGGCGTTTCAAAAGGCGCGACGGCGGAAGAAATTAAAAAAGCCTTCCGCGAGTTGGCGCACAAATATCATCCGGATAAAAATGGCGGCAACGCGGATCAGTTTAAAGAAATCAACGAAGCCTACCAGGTGCTCGGCAATCCGGAGAAACGCCAGCAATATGACCAGTTCGGAACCACTTTTGAGAACGCACAAGGCCAGGGTGGTTTTTCCGGTTTTGAGGGTTTCCGTGATTTTTCCGGTTTTGCCAACGGTTTTGATATGGGCGATTTGGGAGAGATGTTTGGCTTTGGAGATATTTTTGGCGGCGGGAGAAAAAGGGGACGCACGAGCCGCGGGCGGGATATTGAAGTTGAAATGCGAATTGATTTTCGCGAAGCAATTTTTGGTGCGGAGAAAATTTTAGAAATGTATAAGCCCTCTGTTTGCAAAAATTGCGGCGGAAGCGGCGCAGATCCGAAAAGTAAAGTTGTGTCTTGTTCAAATTGCGGCGGAGCGGGACGAGTGCAAGTTGTTCAGAGAACATTTTTAGGAAATATCCAAACCGTTGCGACTTGCAGTAAATGCGGCGGCGCAGGAAAAATCCCGGAAAAAGAATGCAGTGTTTGTCGCGGTAAAGGTGTTACTCGCGACAGCCAGAAATTAAAAATAAAAATTCCGGCTGGAATTGACGACGGCGAAACAATAAAAATTTCCGGCGAAGGCGAAGCAGCAGAACACGGCGGAAAATCAGGAGATTTGTTTGTGACGATGCGGGTTATGCCAGACAAAGAATTTAAAAGAAAGAAAGATGAGATTTTAAGTAAAGTGGGAATAAATTTTTCTCAGGCGGCGCTTGGCTACAAAATTGAGGTGGAAACTTTGGATGGAAAAATAAAATTAACAATTCCAGCCGGCACGCAGTC
>JAHIRI010000033.1 GCA_018818855.1 Patescibacteria group bacterium | reverse complement strand
CTCCAGTTCATCATCGGAAATTTTTATATTATATTTTTTTGCCAACTGATATGAAAGTTTGTTGCTGATAAGGCGATCCAAAACTTGTTTTTTCATTTCTTTCTCATCAGGAACGGCCGCACCCAAATTTTCTCCCTGGCTCGCGAAAAAAGTTTTCAAAGTTTCTACATCATCGGCATAATCATAAAAACTTATCGGCCGCCAATTAACGAACGCTACCGGATAAGGCGCCACTCTGGTAATTTTTGCAACGACTTCACCGCTCCAACCAAAGCGATAAATTCCAACTCCAAAAATTACTGCCGCCAAAATTATAACTATTAACGCGCCAAACCCGAGGCCGAGGAAAAATCTTTTCACTCCACTTTTTTTTAAATTTTGTGAAGGTTCCGCCGCGGCAGGCATCTCGGGATTATTTTCTAAAATTTCCGTTTCCTTCTCTTGATTTTCGTTTGTTGATGATTCCATAAAAAATAACTTTTATTATTTATAATTTAACTTTTAAAAAAATAATTCCACCACTTTTTAGGATTGCCCTCTGATTGATTTTCGGATGATGCGTCTTTTTTATTTTTATTATTCTCGCCTCCTCTTCCCGATCCCGGAATTATCACGACCGATTCTCCCGGTTTTTGTAAATTAAATTTCAGCCGGGCTTCTTGTTCCAAAAAATCATCCGTATTTAAAAAATCAAGAAAATTGCCGAGTTCCTCATCTTTTACTTCAAGTCTCGCGATTTCATCCCCCGCCTCCCTGATCTGATCGTCAATTTCCCTGCTTTCAAAAAATTTCTTCCCAAAAGAAAAAATCAAAAATCCTAAAACAATAACTCCTAAAAATAAAAAAAGCCTTGAAGAGAGAATGCGCTTGCTATTTAATTCTTTCTTCATAATTTAAAAAATACTTTCTAAGTATACCATTTTTCCCGGACTATGTCGAACACCCTTCATCCCGCCCAATATTTTTGATTTCTTCAAGTCTTTTCAATTTAATCTGGCGAATTCTATTTCTAATCAAGCTGTCAAGTTCTTCAAGTTGCTTCTCGCTAAGGTCAGCAACATTTTCTTTAATAATCTTAAATTCTTCATTGTCAGGCGGAGCAATGGACAAATCCGGCGTTCCGTCCGGCTTGCGCCGCGCCGGATGGAGCAGATCAGAAATGAGTTGCTGGATATCTTCTGGCGCGCGAACATTTCTTATTTCTAACCCAATGTCAGTGTCGGAAATTTGGATTCGAACATTGCCATAACGAAAAATTGTCTGCCAAATTCCTTTGCGGCGATGGGAGATATCTTTAATTTCCGAAAAATCCGCTTCAGAAACAACTCGCTCAAAAAATCCTCGCTGATCAATATCAACCACTCTGCGGTTTGTAATAATGAAAGCGTTGTAATACCAAAGAACAAAAGTCCTGATAGTAAAAATTACGCCGAGCAAAATCGGCAGGAAAAAAAGCGCTACGCCCCAATACCCCCGGCCAAAAAGTGGAAAAAGAAAAAAGAATGGGGCAATAATTAAAAATGCCGCCACCAAAATTTTTGGCCAAAGTGTTAAGCCAAAATTCCGAACCACGGCGACAATTTCTTCGCCGGCTTTCAGGGTTACTTTTTTGACAATAATTTCATCCATTATTTTTTCTTTAAAATTTCTCTCGCTTTTTCCCGATCGTCCCAGGGAATTTTCTTATTATTGGCAACGCAGATCGCCTGCTCTGAACCTTTACCGGTAATTATTACCAAATCATTTTCATGGGCAAGACCAAGCGCTTTGGCAATCGCTTCGCCGCGATCTAAAATTTTAAATAAATTTACACTTTCTTCTTTGCCCGCCGCGCCGGCTGCCACTTGATTTATAATTTCCATCGGATTTTCATCGTAAGGATCTTCATTTGTAATGATAATGTAATCGGCGTTTTCCGCGGCAATCTTTCCCAAAATCGGCCGACGAGATTTATCGCGACCGCCACCGGCTGAACCAAGCACATGAATTATTTTTGCCCCATCAGTTAAAAATCCCGCGTCACGAACTGTTTTGTACAATTGTCTCATTGATTCCGGCTCCGGCGCGTAATCCACCAAAACTTTAAAATTTTGTCCTTCATTAATAAATTCCATTCGGCCCGGCACGGCAGGAACCTGCTCTAATAATTTTGCTATCACATCAAGGGCTATTCCTTGCGACAGGCCAACACACGCAGTAGCTAAAACATTATAAACATTAAATTCTCCCAATAAATTCAAATGAAACGGCACGCCGCTGACTGTAAAATCCGCGCCATTATTTCCGAGCGTCACATTTTCCGCCCGAACATCTGCCTGGTTTTTTATTCCATAATTATTTTTTTCATCCGCGGGAAATTCCGTAAAATATTTTGCGTGCTCGTCATCCAAATTTACCACACTCACTTTTGGCACCATTTTCCCGTCAATCACTTTTTTCGGCTTGGCCGTCAAATGCTCGAAAAATTTTCCTTTAGCTTTTTTGTAATTTTCGAAACTGCCGTGCGCTTCAATATGTTCTGGCGTCAAATTTGTAAAAACCGCGACATCATAATTTACGCCGAGATGGCGATATTGTTCCACTCCCTGTGACGAAGTTTCAATCACGGCATACCGGCAGCCGACGGAAACCATTTGGCGCAATAATTTTTGCAAAGCAAACCGGCCGAGCATGGTCATCTTTTTTTTATTCAAACATTCCTCATTCGCGATTTTAAAACCAACCGTGGAGGTCGCACCAACTTTAAATCCCGCGCCCTCAAACATTTTAGCAATCAGATGCACGGTCGTTGATTTTCCGTTCGTTCCCGTCACCCCGATCACCACCATTTCATTTGACGGAAAATCATAAAAAACATTGGCCGCCAAAGCCAGAGTTTTATGGTAGGCGCGAAGCAAAAATCCCGGAATAATTTTTTTGATTAATTCTTTTATGTTCATATTTGTACCAAAATAAAAGCCTAATCTCTAGAATAGATAATTAAATGATCATGCTTGCTTTCTGGGGTCATGGGGATTCCCGCAATTTCACCTAATTCCTGAATTTCAAGATTTTGCATATTTGATTTTCTGATAAAAAATATTTCAACATCGTATTTGTCTTCTACGAAATTTTTATTGCGATAAGCCAGATTTATGCTGTCATCCGGAAATGGTTTCCCCTCGGGTTCTCTATCAAGCCAATTTGGTATTTCATAGTCGTCATCCACAAAAATAATGAAATCAAAATCAGAAAATAAACTTTCTCTAAATCCGGGCTGTTCATATTCCCCAAAATTATTTTTTACGGATGAGCCAATTAAAATTATTTTGATTATCTTTTCGTTGGGCAACAATTTTGATTTTATCTTATCAACAGCTTCCTGTCTCAGTTTATTAATCAACTCTTCCGAAAAGATAGTCTTGTGGGGCCTCTCCGTTAAATATTTTTCCATACTATCTTATTTTTTAACTTCTTTCAAAAATTTATCTCCTCTGTCAAATTCATTTTTAAACATTCCAAAACTCGCGGCGGCGGGAGACAAAAGCACGACATCACCGCGCGTAGCAAATTTTCTCGCCGTAGCCACGGCCTTTTTCATACTTTCCACAATCACAATCGGCAATTCATACTTCATAATTCCTAATTCATAATTCAGCTTTGGCGTCGCGGTTCCGCTTAAGAGTACAACTGCTTTTGTGTACTTTTTAATCACTGGCGCTAAATTTTTAAAGTTTAAATTCTTGTCTGCCCCGCCGGCGATCAAAATTACTTTTTCACTCTTTAACGCTCGGAGTGCAGCGATGGTCGCTTCAGGCATAGTCGCCGTCGTATCGTTATAATATTTCACGCCGCTAACTTCACGGACGAATTCCAGCCGCCCGGGCACTCCGCGGAAATTTTCTACCACTTTTCTAACCTGCGTCTCACTCAACCCCAAAATTTTTCCAACCGCCATTGCCGCGGCAACATTTTCCAAATTATGCTCTCCTAAAATTTTAATTTTCCATTCGCGCGGTATATCATTCGCAGAAAACCAAATCATTTTTCCCCTTGCTTTCCTCGCAAATTTTTTACACCACGCGCAATTTTGATTCAAAACTAAAAAATCATTTTTTGTTTGATTGGCAAAAATTGCTTCTTTGTCGTGGACATATTTTGTCATGCTATTTTTGTAATAGTTCATGTGGTCGGGATAAATATTGGTCACGACGGAAATATACGGACTAATTTTTAAATCGCGCCAACCCTGAAGTTGCCAACTGGAAAGTTCCAAAACCGCGAGATCGTTTTTTTTCACTTTTTCCAAAAGTGGGAGCGTCGCCATTCCGCGGACATTTCCGGCAAGATACGTTTTTTTTCTAGTCGCCTTAGCAATTTCATAAATCAAATTTGAAGTTGTAGTTTTTCCGCGCGTTCCTGTAATGCCAATTATTTTACAGCCCGCCTCGCGGCCAAACAGCGCATCATCCATAAAAACCGGAATGTCATTTTTCTTTGCCTCAATAATATAGACGGAATCCAGCGGCACGCCCGCGGCTTTGAAAACCATATCGGCACTGCGAAAATCTTCCAGCCGATGTTTTCCCAAAATAAATTTAACCTGATATGCTCCCTTTTTATTTTTCAAAAAATTTTTTATTTCACGAACCGATGGCGCCAAATCTTTTACACTCTTTAAGTCGGTCACGGTCACCCTTGCACCCTTTCCCGCCAAATATTTTACAACACCAACTCCCCGGCCCAAAAGGCCAAGTCCCATTACAGTTATTTTTTTATCGTAAAAATCAATCATGTTTATTTTCCTCCCCTGATAAGGGGAGGTTAGGAGGGGTTAGTCCTAATTCCTTTTCCCTTATTCTAATTTGCACTATTAAATCTTCGTAAACGCCTTCAATATTTTTTGTCACATCAAGATTTGTGTAACGTATTACTTTTATGCCGAGATTATTCAGAACTTTCGTTCTTTTCGCGTCATAACATTGCTTTTTATCCGTGAGATAATGTGTGTCGCCGTCAATTTCAATTGCTAATCTGAGTCTGGAACAATAGAAATCCGCGATAAAATCTTGTATGGGTTTTTGACGAGTAAATTTATAGCCGGTTGATCTGTTTTTTAAAATCTGATTCCACATTTTTATTTCGGGCTCTGGGGAATCTTTTCTGTTTTGCCTCGCGAATTTTACAAGTTTGGTATTGTAAATAATGTAACGCATAGCGCTAGTTCTAACCCCCTCTAGCTCCCCCTTGTCAGGGGGAGAAATTGAACCAACTTATCCGAAAATATAAACCCCTCCGCCCGTCAAAAGCCCAACAACAATTCCCGCTATTATAACGCCTGTCGCAATTAAAATCAAGGCGCGCCGCGGCGGAATACCAAAAAGAAAAGCCGCCACAGCCCCGGACCAAGCTCCGGTAATCGGCAAGGGAATCGCTACAAAAAGCACCAATGCCAAATCAATTCCATATCTTAAAACACCCTTCTCAAATTTTCGGCGAACGCGAGCAAACCACCAATCGAAAAATTTCCTGGCCAACCCCCAGTGTTTTATCAAAAAATTTGCAGCCGGACGCAAGAGATAAACAATAAAAAAAATGGGCAGCATATTTCCCAAAACCGACCAAAAAAGCGCCGACCAAAAAGGCATTTTATAAACCAAAATCGCAACTGGTAGGGCTGCGCGAAGTTCGGCAATCGGAATCGCGGCGATTAACATCACCGCAGCTACCGGAGGTAAATTTTGAAACCAAGCAACGTAATCAAGCATTGATCAAATTACTATTAAAATCTATCCTTGTTTTTTAAACCTTTTATAATGCTGATAACCTTAAATTTTCTGACATTCTTGAAAAATATCTCCCATAAAATATAAACTCCAAGACTTATCATCAACGCCATAAAACCAAACTTAAGCATGGTCATCAAATCAAAAGAGAGAAATTGTCCGCCGGCAATCAAATCTCCGTCGGGGTTAAAAAATTTAAGGACAGCCCCCGGCATCGTTCCCAGAGTTAAAAAACTCGCCGTTGTCCCAATCAAGAAAATTGCCTGCAGGGTCGTCAATTCTTTTTGCGTATTTTCCTGGTAAAGTGAACTTATCAATTCGGCCGCGGAACTAAGAGATTCATCAGTCATCTGCCAAAGCTTGAAAACATAATTATGAATACCCATTGTCTTTGCAAATCTGTCCGCCTTGTATTTATTTAAAAAACCAAGATACCCAGAATTTGTCGCCTCAATCTGCCTCGTGGAAATGTAGTCGTCCATTTGATTTATTCTATTTTTAATCAAAGTATTTTTCTCCTTGTAATCCAACAATTTTTCTCTGAGGCGCGGCAGTTCTTTATATTTAATAACTTCTTTTTTCAAAATATCAGCTACGTTATCCCAGAGATAACGGTTAATATTTAAAAATTTATGCATTTGCGCTTCATATTCTCTGAAAAAAATATAATGGCGAATGAGATTCATGCATTCCTCGGTTTTTACTTTTTTTGAAACAATACAAATATACTGGGGAGAAAAATAGATTTGATAATTCTTATCAATAACTTTTGCGTGCGGCGATTCGCTTCCTAAACTTTTTAACAAATCATTTACTTCCTCTTCTGTCGCCTGGCTCATTGCTATCAAAGTTGTCCGCACTCGATGTATCGGGGCAAGCATCGTGAGGAGCGGAAGCGGCGCGCCCTTGCTATAAATAAAAGAAAGTATCTCGGCCAATTTTTTCTGATAAAAATTTTCCAAAAAAGACAAATCCTTTTTAATATTTTCAAAATCTTTTCCTAAAACCAAAAGCCCATCTCCGAAATACTCAAAATCACAATCTTCGCACAATACGGAAACCTGATCAAAAGTGCCCCCTGTATAATCAACTTTTTTTATTTTTAATAAATCATGCAGACTGGCAATTTTTTTCTTATCCAGCTCCAATTCCGAACTTTCATATTTTAAAAAATTAAAAAACTCTTTGAGATGTAATTTTGTTCTCGGGAACCAACTCCCTGTATATATCTTTTCAATTTTCATAAAAAAATATTTTATTTATTTAAAAAATCATTGGCTTTTTCCAAAACTTTTTTCCCGTTTGGAAAAGTAATTTGCTCCATAGCTTGCACATAAGACAACCATTTAAAATCAATATGTTCATCGGAAAGTTTCACTTCTTCGGTTTTTGTTTCCACTAAATAGAAAATTGCCTCTTTATAAATTGTCCTCCCGTCCTTTTTATAAAACCAAAAAATTTTCTCCCTGAAATTGGGGAGAAAAATCAAATCAGCTATTCCTGTTTCCTCTTTTGCTTCGCGTCGAACTGTTTCTTCTTCTTTCTCTCCGGATTCAATCGCCCCCCTCGGAAAATCCCAGTGGCCAGATTCATAACGCAAAAGTAGATATTTTATTTCGCCGTCTCGCCTGAAAACAACTGCTCCGGCAGAAATTTCTTTTGGCATACCCAATTACTAATTATCAATTACCATTTACTCAATTTCTATTTTTCTCTCATTTTCACGTCGTAGAGCACTTCTTCCGCCCGCCGCAGGTTTTGCTTTGCCTGATCATATTTTGTCCGTAAATACCCGGTCAAATTCATTTTTATCAATTCTCCAATCACATCGCGGACTCCAACTACATATTCTTCAACTTTTTTAAATTTTTTATCCGTAGCCGCGAGAACCGCTTTCCGGACAAGCTCTCCGGTAAAATCACAAATCCCACCCAAGTAAGTATCGGCATCGATTTCCGCATCTTTTATAAAATCAATTTTTCCATCTTTCAAAAATTTCCCAAAAAATTTTGCCTCCACATATTCTTCGAGCGCCGCGCGATAAGCACCCTCGTAACGCAACTCCGGCTCTTGTTTAAACTTTTTTTCTAAATCCTGAAAAATCTTCTCCACCTCAGCAAGCAAACTATTTCCTCCCCTTAAATCATCTCGATGAAAAGAAAAAATCGCCTGCTTTGATTTTGTCAATGCATTGTTCGAAACACCAATTAATCCTCTTCTTTCTTCTCCGTAAAACTCAAAATCTTTTTTTAACTGCTGAAATAATTTTTGATTGATCATATTTTTTAAATACATTTATCGCATTTAACGGCTAAAAGTAAAATTATAGAATTTCTTGTCACAAGCCCGACAACTTTATTGTTTTCCACCACCGGCAAACGGCCAAATTCATTGTTGGCCATTTTCAAAAATGCATCATAAGCCGTATCAGCCGACCGTAAAGTTAAAAGTTTTTCTGCGCTTGTCATTATTTCGCTGACTTTAATTTTTGACCACTTTGTCCGCGGCACGCGCCTCAAATCTTCAATAGTCACAATGCCGACGAGATGATCATTTTCTTCAACGGGGAATCCTCCCTGTTTATATTCCAAAAAATCTTTAGCCAAATCGCGCAATAATGTCTCGGGAGAAACGTTTTTGAAATCTTTTTCCATAATTTGGGCAATACTGAAATGTGACAAAACCTCTTCCATTCTCTGCTGTTTCAAACTTGATCCGGCGGCTTGAAGCAAAAACCAACTTATTAGAATTATCCATGCCCCGCTCAGAAAATTATTTTCAAGAAGCATTTTTATTCCCCAAAGAGTAAAAAGAAAAGCAATAAATCGACTTACGCCCACTGCCCGACGAGTTGCTCGCTCAATATCTTTATATTTTGCCCAAAGCGCCGAACGAAAAATCCGGCCGCCGTCCAGGGGAAACGCGGGGACCAAATTAAACACCGCCAAAATTACATTAATCAAGAAAAGATAATTAACAATGGCCGCACCAGCAACTCCAATTTCAAAAATACCAATACCCCAAAAAATCCCGGCCAAAATTACGCTCGCGACCGGACCGGCAATAGCCATATCAAATTCATCAGCCGGTTTTTTTGGTTCGCTTACCATTTCTGCCACGCCGCCAAAAACAAATAAAGTAATGCTTTTTACAATAATATTTTTTCTTTTACCGATGAGCGAATGAGAAAGTTCATGAAGCAACACTGAAACAAAAAGTAAAAAGGCTGCGATACCTCCGGAGAGCCAATAGGCAAACTGTGTCCAGCCGGGATAATTAGTGGGGAAATAAAAATCCGCCAGTGACCAGACAATAAGAAATAAAATCAAAAACCAGGAAAAATGAATTTTTATTTCTATATTTTTTATTCTCCCGAGCGAAAACGAATTGTGCATAAGTATTTTTAATTATACTGTTTAATTTTTATAAATGCTTCCCCCCTGTGTTATCTGCGCTCGCTCGTCCGCCTAAGGCGGATCTCACTCGCTTGATAATACTCACGTGTTATCTGCGCTCGCTCGGAAATGAATAAATTCATTTCACTCACTCGCTTGATAATAAACATTTTCTGTCTCCAAAACTATTTTTTCCCAATTAAAATTTTTCCTGATAAACCCCTTCCCCCGCTCGCCCCGCCCGACCACAATTTCCGGAACATTCAGAAGATAAACTATTTT
>JAHIRI010000032.1 GCA_018818855.1 Patescibacteria group bacterium | reverse complement strand
GGCAAAGCATTACCATAACATAATTTTAAACCATTATATTCTTTTGGATTATGTGAGGCAGTCACCATAATCCCTGCTTCGTGTTCAAAATACTCAGCCACGGCAAAATTCAATATCGGCGTCGTGGCTTGGCCAATATCTACCACGTCGGCTCCCTGCTCCGTAATTCCCCGAGCAAGTGCCTCAAAAAGCGAATCTGAGGAAACGCGAGCATCACGGCCCAGAACTACTGTTTTTGCGCCGGTCAAAACCACCGCTGCCCGACCGATCTGATGCACAACTTCTTCATTTAAATCCCGCGGATAAATTCCGCGGATATCATAAGCCTTAAAAATTGACGAATTTATAGACATAAAATAGCCTCAAAGGTAACTTTGACTTTTGCATTTTTTCATTATATAATAATAAAAGAATTAAGACAACTAAATACTAACGACTCATAACACGCACTCTGCGTTCGCCGGCAACTCACGACCTCCTCGCCGTCAGCTGTTTGGCGTCAGCCGTTTGTCTAAAATTATGATTATTCTATGGGTACTTTTAGGTGTCGTCGGCCTAATTGTCGTCTGGCTCATTGCCACCTACAACGGATTAATTACGCTCCGAAATCGTACAGACGAAGCCTGGTCCGACATTGATGTCCAATTAAAACGCCGCTACGACTTGATTCCAAACCTTGTGGAAGCGGTTAAGGGCTATGCCGGCCATGAAAAAGAAGTTTTTGAAAAAGTAACATTGGCACGCTCCGCGGCCATCAACGCGGAAAAGGGCGGAAACCCGGCCGAGATCGCGAAAACCGAGAATATGCTCGCCGGAACATTAAAAACTCTTTTTGCCGTAGCGGAAAATTACCCCGACCTCAAAGCTTCACAAAATTTCTTGCAGTTGCAGGACGAACTTTCTGATACTGAAAATAAAGTCCAAGCTGCACGCCGCTTTTACAACGGCAATGTTCGCGACTTCAACACCAAGCTGGAAAAATTCCCGACCAATACAATCGCCGGGGTACTTGGTTTCAAATCAAAACAATTTTTTGAAATAGAGGAAGCAGCTCAAAGAGAAGCTCCGGCCGTAAAATTCTAAAACGGATTTGGAAAATGAGAATTGAGATTTGATTTCTCAATTCTCAAGTTTCAAATCTGTTTATGTATAAACAAATCACTTCTAATAAGCGAAAATCATTTTTGTTAATCGCGATTTTTATTGTTTTTGTAATTTTTCTCGGCTGGATTTTTGGACAATTTACCGGCGATTCATATGGAGTAATTATTTTGGCTTTGATAATTTCTCTTGTAATGGCTCTCTCAAGTTTTTACGGTGGTGACAAAATCGCTCTCTGGACCGCCGGAGCAAAAGGTCCAATTCAAAAAAATGACAATCCTTATGTTTATCGTCTGGTAGAAAATCTTTGCATTACCGCTGGTCTCCCCGTGCCAAAAATCTATTTAATCCCCGACCCGGCGCCCAATGCCTTTGCCACCGGCCGCGACCCGAAACACGCCTCTATTGCCTTGACAACAGGCCTTGTCGAACGATTAGAAAACGAGGAATTGGAAGGAGTTATTGCCCACGAACTTTCTCACATCAAAAATTATGATATCCGCCTTATGATGATTGTAATTGTCCTGGTCGGCATCGTAGCCCTGCTTTCTAACTGGCTTTTGCGTTTCAGATTTTTGGGCGGGAGGCGAGATGACCGCGATGGAGGCGGACAAATCGGTGTGATTTTACTTTTGGCCGGACTGATTTTGGCGATAATCTCGCCGCTCATCGGCAAATTAATACAACTCGCGGTTTCAAGAAAACGCGAATTTTTGGCTGACGCCGACGGCGCACTTTTAACTCGCTACCCCGAAGGGTTGGCTCGGGCGCTGGAAAAAATAACCGCATACAAGGAACCGATAAGAAAAGCTAATGACGCCACAGCCCATCTCTATATCTCAAATCCTTTTGGCGCAAAAACCGGAAAATTCTTTCATAAATTATTTTCTACTCACCCGCCAGCCGAAGAAAGAATCAAAAATTTACGCGGCATGGCATAAAATAATTTTTAAATTTACATTCCCGTATAGGGACCCGTGGGTCCCAACGGGACCTTTACGGGTTTTAATTTTTAATTTAACAATATGGATTGGAAAAAAATCTTAGTTGTTGTGGCTTTTGTCGGCGTCACACTTGGTATTGGATATCTCATGTATTATGTTTTTTTCCGACCGACCGCTCCAATTGTAAACGCCCCGATCACAAATGAAGCTGTCACTCCCGGTGGTCTTGGCCGCGCACTGGAAGGTCCGCCAACGCCAGTTGAGGTTTCCGCCACCCCAACGCAAATTCTGGCGCCGTCTCTCACTCCTCCGCCGCAACTGCCCAAAGAGATTTCAACTGTAGCCAAGGGCGGAATAACATGGGTCGGAACGCTCGTAGACAAATCTGTGGCTAACGTTCAAATGTCATCAAACGGAAAAGATGTTTCCTACTACGACAATTCTGACGGAAAATTTTACCGCGTTGATGAAAATGGAAACATCCTAAAACTCTCTGATAAAACTTTTCAAAACGTGGAAAAAGTAAATTGGGCGCCCACGACTGACAAGGCAATTCTGGAATTTCCTGACGGAGCTAATGTTCTTTATGATTTTTCTTCAGACAAACAATACACTCTACCCAAACACTGGGAAGGTTTTAGCTTTTCTCCCGACGGCACCCAAATCGCCGGAAAAAGTATTGGCATAGATCCTAATAATCGCTGGCTTTTTACTTCAAACCCCGACGGAACGGGTGTGAAAGCAGTGGAACCGCTCGGTGATAACGCGGATAAAGTAGATGTAAACTGGTCTCCAAATAATCAAATTATTGCCACCTCCCGTACCGGCCAGGCCATGGGTTTTGAACGCCAACAAATTCTTTTTGTCGGAAAAAATCATGAAAATTTCCCGGGCCTGACTGTTGAGGGCCAAGGATTTCAATCTGAATGGTCAGAAACCGGCGACCGCCTGCTTTATTCTGTTTATAACTCTGCTTCTGAATACAAGCCCACGCTTTGGATCGTAGGAGCCCAAGGTGACAGTATTGGAACAGGAAGAAGAAGTCTCTCGGTGAATACCTGGGCTGACAAATGTACTTTTTCCGGCAATGATACTGTTTACTGCGCCGTACCTCAATCCATGGAAACCGGCGCCGGATTTCAGCCAGATCTCTTTAGCTCCGTCCCTGACTCGTTTTACAGAATTGATTTAACGACCGGCCTTAGAAGTCTTGTTGCTGTCCCCTACGGATCTTTTAGCGCGAGAAATATTTCTGTTTCTTCTGACGGCAGATATCTAACTTTTACTAACAGCCAAACCGGCCGGATAGAACGCGTCCAATTGCAGTAAATATATTTTAAAATAATGCGTAAAAATCATTTTCCCGCCAAAATTTTTTTAGCCATCCTGTTTATCAGCATTATATTTTCTGTTTCTCCCGTTTTAGTTCCAGCAACTTTGGCTTCAATCACTTGTCAATATATCCCGAGAGACAGCGAGGGTATGGTAATCGGACCCGGATATCCGGGCTATCCAGTCGACGTCCGCCCGGGTTCAATCACGGCGCCATGGTTAAAAACCGTAGATTCCGAAGAACGATGTAACACTGATTGCAGAGCGGCGTTGTTTGGTTGCGGAGAAAATCGTCCGGAGCATTGCGATCCGCGCCGATCAATATGTGAATCTCGATCTGACGCAACCGGAGTTTGCACTTGTTGCAACGAAGATAGAGCAACGTCGCCGATGGTTAAAGAATTGTGCGATGAATTTTGTGAAGGAACTCCGGAAAGAAGGGGCACAAAAACGTTTGGGGACGAAACCTTTACATGTCCTCCCCCAATAGGAACAGCTCCTGCCGAAACCGGCCCGGCGCCGCATCAATTTACTTCAATTACTCCGCGCTTGGAAATTCCCCTCCCCACTCTTCCCAGTCTTTCTCAATTTACGGACGTAACTATTCAAGGCGACGCGCCAAACCGTTATCTTTTAATTCCCTGGCTTGGGCAATATATTGCCGCGATTTACAAATATGCTATTGGCATTGTTGGGATTTTATCGGGGATTATGATTGTGATTGGCGGACTTCTCTGGCTCACGGCCGGCGGAGACGCGGGAAAAGTTTCCACGGCAAAGAGTTTTATTGAGAGTTCACTTGTTGGTTTGGTTATCGCCCTTACTTCGTATTTACTCCTTTATGCCATAAATCCAAAATTGACGGAGTTTGATTCATTGAGGGTGAATTATATTGAGAGGGTGCCATTGACAAGCGCAACTCCCGGAACGCAACACACCGATGAAGAGGAAGAGCAAAGCCCCGAACAAAACACGTCTGGCACACCTGGCGGTTTATTGGCGGGGGCTACGCCGCAAGCTACTTGTCGCGCTAAAATTCTGGGGTTTGGGAACAATGGAATTCCGGAAGCCGGAATACCAAAGGCTGACGTAGTAAAAATAAATCTCTCCGAATTTCCTGGGCTGAATACTACTCCGCCAGCCGGAGTTGGCGGTGGTCCGCAATATTTTCTTGTTAATAAACAATTTGAACAAAAAATGCGCGAAGCCTTACAAGCGGCTGCTAGGGCTGGATTAAGAATTTATAGAGTGGGTAGCCTGCGTTCAGGGGATAGTTTTAGAGCCTCAAATCTAGGCGACCCGCATAACTTTGGTTTGGCCTGGGATGTTAATGTGCCGACGAGTCCATGGTGCCCATTCAGAGCCGCAAACCCCCTTGACGCTTATAACGCTTGGTCAACCTCTGACGCTTTGCGCGTAAAATGCGCTAGGGCGGATCCTAACCTAGCTTCTGACAATGAGGCTTTGGCTAGAATTTTTTCAAGTCACAGTATCGATTGGTATGGCAGACGCGGATCAGATACAAAAAGCGTCGCCTGTGTTAAAATTGTTTCGGAAAGTCCTTTTCAATTTTACGTAGCCTCAAAACAAAATAATACCCACAGCGCGCCAGGCAATCTTTTGCCGCCAAATATAAAATTAACTGACGGAGACCGGGCCTGTACGGATGCCGGCTACCCCGGATATAAGCTGGTTCCTCACTTAGATCTTATGCATTTTCAGGTAGCTGACGTATGGACATGGATTTCCAATTTACCGGGCTACCGGGAATGCGTAAGGGATCTAAGCCAATAATTTTAAATTTGTAGTTAATAAACTACAAACAATTTTAATTTCCAAGCGCGGCGCGCAAATTTCAAGTTATCTAAAATTATAATGATGGCAAGAAAAAATAATAATCGAGGTTTTTTGTTCGCGCTTCCGGTATTTTCTATAATTTTCTTTTTACTTTTTTCCGAAGTTACATTAGCAGGAACAGTTCAATGTGAATATATTCCAAGGGATAGCAGCCAACACATTCTTTATTTTGCGGATACTGACGCCGGCCACCAACCATGGAGCAAAGAAATGGACGAGGCCGCATGCCTAGCAATATGTAGCAGCGAGGTGTCGTTCGGTTTAAAATATCAATGTGTTGATCACGGTTTTGGCAGCGTGATCTCCCAAGATCCGCCGGGTTGCGATGCCACCCATACGACGTGCGGCCCGACAGACAGCCCTACCTTAACTGTAAAATGTAAATTTACTCCCAAAAAAAGCGACGGCTCGACAAGGGATGGATCGTGGGAAAGATTAACTCCTTCTGAAAGTGATTGTCAAAAACTTTGTGATGATGCTATTGCAGTATGTGCACCATCTGCTTCTTTCTGTGGCGGCATTGCCGGAGGTATTTGCTGCGATAGAGAAAAATCAACCTGCGAGAAAAAAAGCGCCTTTGCCGAACCGGCAGCTCCCTATACCTTTGTATCAACCACTCCCAACCTTGAAATTCCTTTGCCGACGTTAGGCGCCTTCGCAGACATAACCATCCAAGGCGACGCACCGAATCGTTATCTTTTGATCCCCTGGCTTGGGCAATATATTGCGGCAATTTATAAATACGCTATCGGAATTGTAGGAATTTTATCCGGGATTATGATTGTGATCGGTGGACTTCTCTGGCTCACGGCCGGTGGAGACGCGGGAAAAGTTTCCACAGCAAAAAGTTTTATTGAGAGTTCTTTAGTTGGTTTGGTTATTGCCCTGACTTCATATTTATTGCTATACGCGATCAATCCGAAGTTGACGGAGTTTGATTCGTTGAGAGTGAATTATATTGAGAGGGTAGAAGATCCAATCGCTTCATCTGCCGCATCTTTAGCCGAAGACTTACCTCAAGACGCTCTAACATCCGGAAATCACTCGGCTTTTATCACTCCCGAACAATATAAACTTGCGACGGGCAAAGATATGCCCTCAAAAAGTGATATAATCGCAATGATGGATAGAATTGCTCAAACAAAAGATATAGACAAATGTCTTTTAGACGCGATCGTAGCCAAAGAATCCGGCTATAAACCAAACAGAATTGGGCACGATGAAGATGTTGCAAGAACACAGGTCGGCGCACGGAGAAAATTTATTGATTCGGGAAAAAAATATAGCGGAGCAACTTTCACGCCAAACACCGATCTTTACACTCAATCTTTTCCGAACGATGATGTTTTTGATCCCCAAAGCCCCCCGAATTTCGGTTTAGATGTCAGATTTACGCATGGCATTGGTTTGGGACAAATGACAATTATAGATGAGGATCATAACGGCGAAATTGACCGCTGCCCCGATGGAAATATCGGCCGTGAAGTCGGCGGTACTTGCTTAAATGTTTTAGAATTATTTGATGCGGAAAAGACGCTTGAGGCGTCCGCGGATTTAATTAAGAAAAAATTGGCGCGCTTCGGAAGCGTTGAACGACTTTTCTATAGATACGCGGGGGGTGGTTGCAGCGCTAGGGTTTCTCAGTGCAAAAAGATGAAAGCTTACGCGGAATGCAAGGGAGATTCAAATCTTGCTTCGAAAGAACGGGAAGATTGTATGAGTTGGTTACGAGAAAACAGCGATAATTGTGATAATAAAGATTTTCGATAAAAGTTAAATGCCCAATCCATCACAAACAATTTACGAATGCTCTAAATGCGGAGCTCAATCCACAAAGTGGGCTGGGCGTTGTTTGGAATGCGGCGCGTGGGGAACACTGGCGGAAGTAATGAAATCTGAAATCGAGAAAACTAGAGTTTCGGAAAAAATGCCAATGGGAAAAGTCGTAAATTTTAATGAGGTCACCGGAAAAGATTTCGCGCGAATAAAAACCGGCATTGGCGAATTGGATCAAGTTCTGGGCGGCGGAATTGTTCCGGGTTCGCTTGTTCTCTTGGGCGGCGAACCGGGCATTGGAAAATCAACGCTTGTGGCGCAAATGGCCGCGGCGACGAAAAATGGAAATACGCTTTATGTTTCAGGCGAAGAATCAGCAGAACAAATAAAAATGCGGCTGGATCGGCTGGCGCTTGATACTGTTTCACTTCAATTTTTGGGCGAAACAAATATTGATTTAATTTGCCGAACTATAGAAAAATTAAAGCCGGCCATGGCTATTATTGATTCAATCCAGACCATGGCCACTCCCGAACTTCCCTCCGAAGCCGGTAGCGTTAACCAAGTCCGCGCCTGCACAGTAAAACTTTTGGAAGTTGCCAAAAAAAATAATATTCCAATTTTTGTAATCGGCCACGTCACAAAAGAAGGTCAAGTCGCCGGCCCAAAAACCTTGGAACATTTGGTTGACACTGTTTTATATCTTGAGGGCGACCGCTTCCACGCCTATCGCCTGCTCCGCACCGTGAAAAACAGATTTGGCGGAACTGACGAGGTAGGAATTTTTGAAATGAAATCCGGCGGGCTAGAGGAAGTTAAAAATCCTTCGGCGATTTTTCTTGAAGAGCGTGACGCCGACATCGCCGGCTCAGCTACAACTTGTGTTATTGAAGGCTCACGGCCGCTCCTAGTTGAAATTCAATCGCTTGTTTCCCGAACTTATTTCGGCTATCCGCAACGGCGTTCTGGCGGCTTTGATTTAAATCGCCTGCAGTTACTTCTCGCGGTTTTGGGGAAACGAGCAGGAATAAATCTGGGAACGCATGACGTCCATTTAAACGTCGCTGGGGGCTATAAAATTCAAGAACCAGCCTGCGACCTCGCCGTCGTGCTTGCCGTGGCGTCAGCTTTTAAAAATAAACCTCTTCCTCGCGAAATGCTCGCTTTCGGCGAAGTAGGTTTGGGCGGTGAAGTCCGCGCGACCGGCCAAATTGAAAAGAGAATAAACGAGGCAGAAAAAATGGGCTTCCGGGAAATTTTGGCGCCTAATTTTAAACAACAAATTAAAGGACAAATAAAAATCACTAAAATAAAAAATATTGCCGAGGCGATAAAATATCTCCAACTTGATGGGCGGCACACTGAAGAAAAAAATGAGGAAAATTAAAAAAAATTTTTATAACAGAAATACTATAAAAGTTGCCCAGGAAATCCTGGGTAAATTTTTGGTTAGAAAAATTGGTAAAAAAATAATCGCCGGTAAAATTGTGGAAACCGAAGCTTATGTCGGGCCGAGTGATTTAGCCAGCCACGCCTCCCGAGGAAAAACCGCCCGCACCGAGCCGATGTTTGGTCCGCCGGGGCATGCCTACGTTTATTTGGTTTACGGTCTGAATTATTGTTTTAATATTGTCACGGAAAAAGAAAACTATCCGGCCGCAGTTTTAATTCGCGCCATAGAACCGACGGACGGGATTGATCTAATAAAAAAATTTAGAAAAAACCAAAAAATAATCTTTAACTTAACCAACGGCCCGGGCAAACTTTGCCAGGCATTAAAAATTGATAAGTCACTAAATAATTCTGACATCTCAAAAAATATTTTATGGGTTGAAGACCGCGGTCTCAAAATAAAACCTTCGGAAATTGTAGCCGCGAAAAGAATCGGCGTTGATTACGCCGGCCAATATAAAAATAAACCCTGGAGATTTTATCTCCGGGGCAACCCATTCGTTTCAAAAATATAAATTATTCTAGGTGAACTTTTCCTAAAAAATTACCTAACTTATCGCGAAGATCCGGATATTTTACTAAGTCCGGATCTTCTTTTACAAAATTTTCCGCCGCCGTTTTTGCTTCTTTTATGATCGCATAATCTGCGAGCGTCGCAATTTGTAAATCCGGCATTCCCGACTGCCTGACTCCCCAAATTTCCCCGGGACCGCGGAATTCCAAATCTTTTTCCGCCAAAACAAAACCGTCGTTACAAGTCGTCATCACGAGTAATCTTTTCGCCGCCTCTTCACCGTCACTGTCCGAAAACAAGAAACAATACGATTGAAAATCTAATCGGCCCACTCTCCCCCGAAATTGATGCAGCTGCGCCAGACCAAAACGCTCGGCTCCTTCAATCATCATAATCGTCGCGTTCGGGACATCAACGCCAACTTCTACGACAGATGTAGAAACTAAAATATTTATTTTGTTTTCTAAAAATTCCCTCATTACTCTTTCTTTTTCTTCCGATTTCATTTTCCCATGCAAAAGGCCGATTTTTAATTCCGGAAAAATTTCTCGGCTTAATTTTTTATATTCTTCCTTCGCCGATTTAACGCCGAGTTTATCAGACGGATCAATTAAAGGGCAAATTACAAAAACCTGTCGGCCATTTTTTATTTCCTTTTTTACAAATTCATAGGCCGCGCCTCTTTTCTCTGGCGGCACAACTTTTGTTAAAATTTTCTTTCGCCCAACTGGCAATTCTTTCATAACCGATATATCCAAGTCTCCGTAAAAAGCCAAGGACATTGTCCGAGGAATCGGCGTAGCGGTCATGGAAAGAAAATGCGGATTTTCTTTATTGCCCTTCAGGGCTTGTCGCTGTTTTACGCCAAAACGATGCTGTTCGTCAACGATCGCAAGTCCTAATTTATTTATTTCCACGCCATCCTGAATCAGCGCGTGTGTACCAATGACGAGATCGGAATTATTGATAATAAATTCCGCATCATTATTTTTTTCCCCATTTTCCCTATTCATCTTTTTTTCGCTACGCGTGACCAGTCCAACTCTCATATTCAAACCACTAAATAGATTGCGAAAAGTATTATAATGTTGGCGAGCCAAAATTTCCGTCGGAGCCATTAACATTGTTTTGTAACCATTCAAAAAAACATTCAAAACAGCTATCGCCGCCACAATCGTTTTACCGGACCCGACATCTCCTTCTAGGAGTCTATTCATCGGCTTGCCCGCTTCCACGTCTTGCAAAATTTCCCACGCCGCCTGGCGCTGACCGTTAGTTAATTTAAAAGACAACGCCGTAGTAAATTTTTTTGTTTCTTCTTCGTGAAAAATAATTTTCGGCGCTACGCTTTTTTGTAAATTATTTTTTAGCAATAAATTTTGCAGCTGAACTAAAAATAATTCATTGAATTTCAAACGATGACGGGCAGCCTTAACTAAATTAATATTTTCTGGAAAATGAATCTGCTTCAGGGCTTGATTCAAATCAATTAATCCAATATCTTTTTTAACTTCCACGGGAAGCCAATCATGAACTTTTGAGGCCAATGGCGCGACTAATTTAACTAAAAATCTTATTTGCTTATTGGTTAAACTTTCTGTCGTGCGGTAAACCGGAACAATTCTTGCCGTATGGATTGTCTCGCCTTTTGCATCGACTTTTTCATAAGATGGTGAAGTAAGGTGTATGCCGTACCGGTCAAAATCAACTTTACCCGATAAAAATATTTCATTGCCAACTTTTAAAATTTTCGTAAGAAACGGCTGATTAAACCAAACTACTTTAATTGATCCCGAATTATCAGAAATCAAGGCTTCCGTAATATTTTTTCTTTTATGAAAACTTCTTGTATTTTTAATCAATTCCACTCGACCGCGGCAGGTCCCAACTGTGCCATAGGTCATCTGGCTGATTGGTAAAATTTTACTCCAGTCTTCATATCTAAAAGGAAAATAAAAAAGAAGGTCTTCGGCAGTTCGGAGACCTAAATTTTGTAATTTTTTTGATGTTACTTTTCCAACCCGTAGCAGGTTTTCTATCGGCGTCTCTGGGGTAACCATTTTTATAAAATTTTTAATTCAGATTAATTCTCTGCGCCCGCGAGGAATCGAACCTCGATCACAAGCTCCGCAAGCTTGCACTCTATCCGTTGAGCTACGGGCGCGAAGAAATAACCTCAATCAAGCAAAATACCTTTATCTATTTAAACAAAAAAGGCAATTTTTGTCCAATCAAAGAACGAGCCACCGAGGCTCGTCTTTTAATTTAAAAAATAATTAAATTTTCAAAAATCTTTCGTATTCTTCGGATAGGGGCTCCTTTTCTTCATCCAAATCTTCTGTCAAATATTTTAAAAGAATTTCCCTTACTTTAAGCGGATTCTGATTTTTAAGCGGAATAGATAATCTTGACCTAAGACCCTTTAAATTAAAATATAGATTTTTTACCTCTGGTGGTTCATAAATTATATAAAAACAAACCATCTCTTTCCAGGCGTGAAATTTCCTTCCAACGCTAACTCCCCTTTCAAAAATACTAAAATCAATTTCTACCGGCTCTTCTCGCGCGCGAACAAAAATAATCACTGCCGCCAGAATCAAAATAACTGCGAAAAGAAAATCTAGCGTATAAATAGCATATGCCAAAAGCAACGCGAAAACTATTCCCGCCCAAAGATACCAGTGGCGGCCCCTTTCGTGCTTCGTATATTCGGGTATTTTCCACCCGGTTAAAAGCACGCCGTGCTCAGCATTTTTTATTTCTTCAGACATATTTTGTTAACTAATCAAAATAAATCAGCAAACGGAGAGGGAGGGATTCGAAAACTCCTCGGTGCGTAAACGGCCGCAAAAGACTTGCGGGGTGAGGGCTCTCCCCAGCCCCTCTCAATTTCTGAATTCATCACAAAAGCGATAAATTCAGAAAAACGGAGAGGGAGGGATTCGAACCCTCGATACGGACTTTCGACCGTATAACGGTTTAGCAAACCGCTGCCTTCAGCCGCTCGGCCACCTCTCCACTTCAAGGCATGGCGGAGAGGGTGAGATTCGAACTCACGGTCCCCTTGCGAGGACTCCGGTTTTCAAGACCGGTGCAATAGTCCACTCTGCCACCTCTCCATACCAGATGGGATCAATTTATCATCTTTTTCTATAAGTGTCTACCCCCTTGCAAACGCCAAACCCAGAACCTCTTTTGCTCCCGCTTGTTTCAAGACTCTCGCACATTCTTCCATGGTCGCACCAGTCGTCACAACATCGTCCAAAAGGACGATTTTTTTATTTTTAATATCAGAATTTCCCAAAAGCCAAAACGCCCCTTCAATATTTTTCTTCCGCGCCTCTTCTTTCAGGGAAACCTGCGAAACAGTCTCGCGAACCCTAACTAAAATATCCGTTCGAAGCGGCCATCCGATTTTTGTAACTAAAAACTTCGCAATCTCTTCTCCTTGATTAAAACCTCTTTCCAGATAACGTTTTTTATGCAATGGCACTGGAGAAAAAATATCAGGACATCCTATTTGCTCCAAAATTTTTCCCAATTCCCTCTCTACTAATTTACCTATATGCCGCGCCGAATCTTCCACAAATCTATATTTTAACCCATGAATCAAATTTTTGATGATCTTATCATCGTAGGAATAGAAAGTGATAATTTTATCTAAATTTTCACCATGGAAAGAGCGAACGGATGGCATTATTTTTTGAAAACAATCCTCACAAACCAACTCCCCCTCCTTCTCACACCCAAAACAATCTGTTGGAAAGATAATATCTAAAATAAACTTTTTAATACAATCTATCCAAAAAACCATTTTCCCTCCGCAGACTATTAATCCTTAACTTAAATTTATTGCTGTACCCATGTTGCCGCGTCAACTTTCCATTCTCCGTTCACTTTTAGAAAAGTCAGTTCTAAATCTTCATACTTTATCACTGAATTATCGGCCATACTGCCTGATGATTCCCGGCGTTGAGTCCCGACCGTAATTTCGGCTGTGCCCGCGCCCTCATCAATTGATCCTATATTTACAGAAAGGGCTTTGGTGGTTACGCCAAAGTAAACAGAATTATCCCCGGTTGTTGTCTTATTTTGCTTTATAAAATTTTCTGTTTCAGCCCACATTTTTCCCGTCATTAAAGATTCCAGATCCAGGAGATTTTCGAAATTTCCCTGATTTGAATAACTGCCATATCTTTCAGCAAAAGCCGCGGCCAGACGCGAAATAGACGATCTTAATTTTTCTTCTTCTGAAGCTTCCGGAACAGACGCACTCACGGTTGTACTGTTTGGCAAAGTCACCGGCGGCAAGGCGAGAACATTAACATTAGTTTTTGTCGTTCCCGATTGTGGCATAAAACTTTCTCTTAAAAACAACCAGTAAAACAAAGCTAAAAGAATTAAAATGCCGACAACCACAATTAAAATTTTTTGTTTCCGAGACATATTATTTGACAATTAACATTTAACTTTTAACCAGCTTTTTCTGCAGACATTTTTTCATCAAATTCCTTTTTTGCGGCTTCAATTTCCAAGAGCTGTCTTGGATCCGAAGTGATCAATTGATCTTCAGAATATGAAGCGACAACTTTGATTGCCGCATGCTTAGCGCCGGCAAAGAAAATTCCCTCGCCAACCCCGCATTCCAAAAGCAAATATTTTTCTCCCTGAGTCAATAAAAATGTTTTTTGTATCAAATCAATTGAAGCCGGCGATTGTTTTAAAAGGAGTTGCAGTGAAGAGTTCGTCACAATCGCTTGCCCGTATGGCGAAGTCAAAAAATCGTTGACGTCTTGGGTAATAGTTGTGACGCCCAAATAATATTTGCGACAACGCTTAACCAGGGCGAAAATAAATTTTGCGCTATCTTCGTGCTGCATCAACCACCAAGCTTCATCAACCACAAGAATTCTTTTCTTTCTTTCAGAGCGGACAACATTCCAAATAAAATTAACAACATTATAAATGGCAATCGGCCGCAATTCATCTTCAAGATCGCGTACGGAAAAAATCACCAAAGAATTTCTGGCATCAATCGTGGTCGGTGAATTTAGAAGTCCGGAAAAAGTTCCTTCAGTAAATTTTCTAAGTCGCTCCACCAAACTTTCCGCGCCGGTCATGCCTTCCAAAATATTCTGTAAATCTTTCATTATAGGCGGGTCAATCCCCATTTTCAAATCCGTATCGGCAGTAATGTCTTTTTTCGCATAAGTTTCAATTAAAGCCCTATCTAACATAGAATCTTCTTCTGGCGAAAAAATGAGTCTGCCGCCCTCACCCGGCCTGGCAAGCATTAACCGTAAAAGACCCTTCAGGGTAATTACTGCGCTTCTGATAATATCCTCGGCACTCACCTCTTCGCCAACCGGCCGCGGCAAATCAAAAGGATTAATCTTTGATTCTGAGGCTAAAGAAATATTAACGTAAGCGCCGCCCACCGCGTCGGAAAGATGTTTATATTCCATTTCCGGATCAATAACCAAAACTTCCACACCCATCATTAAAGAACGTAACACTTCTAATTTAATAGCATAACTTTTCCCGGCACCAGAAGTCGCAAAAACCACAGCATTGGCATTTTGCAAAGAAAATCTGTCAAACAAAATCAAACTATTATTATGGCGATTAATGCCGTAAAGAATTCCGTTATCAGAAGTTAATTCCGCCGACATAAAAGGAAAAGACGAGGCAATCGGCGATGAATTCATGTTGAAGGTTATCATCAATTCGTCATTGCCTAGCGGCAGAGTGGAATTAAATCCTTGTTCGGCTTGGTAAAAAACTCGTTTGGTATAAATCAATTTTGAACCAAAAATTGATTCAATTTCTTCGGAAACTTTGTCTAGTTCTTCCTTACTCTTCGCATAAATTGTGACATAAAGAGCAAACTGAAAAAAATGTTCAATCCCCTGTGTCAAATCATCGCGCAATTGCTCAATATCCCGAAGCGCTGTTTCGCGGAGCGGATCGCGCGGCGCGCCCTTCTCGGCGTCCGATAAAATTTGTGCTTCAAGCGCCCCGGCTTTCTTTTTTAGTTGTTTCAAAATTACTTCTGCCTTTACCGGATAGAAAAACATTCCGACATCAACAGTGGTGTTTAAATTAATAATTGGCGTAAACCATCCAACACTAATATAGCGGGGATAAGTAATAACAAAAACTGTCCTGACAAATTCATCGCCAAGCAAAATATGCGAAGACTCCACTTTCATTGCCGCCGGAGCGATCAAATCCTGAATAGAAACAACACCCTTGCGGTAGATTCTTTCTTCTTCCAGGACGATCTTTTCCTCTTCCAAGCGACGCTTCGCCTCTTCCGGAGAAACGGTCGCCGGCGCGGCAGTTTTTTTCTTCACAATTGCTGCGGCTGGTTTAAAAGCCATATAATTTATTTCACTAAAAATTGCTAAACGCTGTCTGGGCTGATAATTTTAAAGATAAATTTTATGCCTCCACTTGAATTTTATCTACATCAACCATTTTTTCCGTCTCGGCGAGTTCGGGATTATAGATATTATAATAAAGCTCAATTAAACTTTGCGTATCCAAAATAACAGAAGTAAGCCCCATCCCCGAAAGCAACATCTGAACGTGTCCAATGCGCGCGAAAAGATCTCTTCGGCGGCGTTTAAAAACATCTGCACCAAGTTTTAATGCCGCACCCGGCCGCAAAACTTCAGTAAACCTTGACCAAAATCCTTTTCTTTTGTCGGACAACGGATCATACGGAACAGTGACGTAAAAACGCTTGCTCATAATATCTCCCATTTCTACCAACTCTTTGATATATTCCCGATAATCGGCGATTTGAATTTTGAGCAGCTCGTTTGTTTGTTCCTTCTCCGATTGTTTTAATTTTTCCAAATAACCATCAATATTTAATTTCCTTGATTGAATCACGATCTGCAGGGGAAATTCCAATGCATTCAAAAAAGAAACATACGCCGCGATAATAGCGTTTTGTTCATCTTCTGATTTTAGGGCAAAATTAATGCTTGAAACCAAAAGCACGGCCCGCAAAGTCCCATCTTTTAAAATTACGCTATCTTCTCTAATTTCAGCGATATCGAGGCGGGACCGGCTTGCTACTCCAGCTTTCGCCCCGGCAAGTTTTTTCGACTGCATAAAAAATACATTATTCGCCTTTATATACTCCGCCCGTATTTACAATCAGCGACAATTCCGCCAATTTTGTTGCCACCATTCGTTCCTTAACCGGCCTTGGCGGAATAATTTTGACCTCTACCTTTTTTAAATATTGACGCAACTCGTCTCCGGTTGACTCTTTATTCCAAACTCTAAGTTTCGGCCGCCGCAGAGTTTGGATAAGATTTAAAAGAAAAAAATGAAACGGCTGGCCATTAACTTTGATAAATGCTAAAACAACAGCCAAGCCGAAAACAGGAATACCAAAAGCTATAAAATAAATAAAAGTAAAAAGTTTGTAAGCAATAAATAAAATAATCGTCATAGCCAAAAGAATAATAAATTGGCGGGTGGTGATTGGCCCGATTATTTTATCCTCCACATCAATAAATTGAGGGATAACAAACTGCTGCATAAACCTTTTTAAATTATATCATCTTTCGTCAATATCTCAAAACGCGATTAAGATCCATTATTGCCTTATATTCTTCAACGGTAATTGTCGGCTGGCCGGCGGCTGTTCGGGCGGCGATAATTTTATCTGCAGACAATCCTTTTTGTAAACTTTCCCGACCGATTTCCAAATAAATTTTATTGATTTCCGATTCCTGCCAAGCTTTAATGCCGGCTATTTTTTTAGAAAAAGCTTCTCTTTCCAAAAGAGCTATTTTTTCCTTAATTTTTTCCGCAACTAAAACGGGATTGGCGTTCAGGCGACGAAAATCAACCAATGTCATTTCGCGAAGCTCTTCTACTGGCCCGACAAGTTTTGGAACATACTTTACGTCATCAAGCCGCGGCCGATTATCGCGCTGTGGAAGTGGTCGGCGAACTTGCGCGGGAGTTACCGGCTTCAAAATTTGGAGTGGTTTTGGTTTTTCTTCTTCCGGAAGATCAAACGGTGTTTTAACTGTACGGGGGGGCGTGGCCGTCATTTCCCTTTTCACTGACGGCAAGGTAGCTGACGGCAGTTCTTCCATTTGCCGTGGAAGAGTCGCTACTCTGGAAATTTTAGGAAGCTCTCCTGCTGCCCTTACCTGCATCCCGACTGGCGGCGCGACTAATTCATCAGGCAGAGCAAGGGATGTTGGCGCTTTTCTCGCAATTTCTTGCCACCTGACATCCATTTTATTTTTCATCTCATCAACGGTTTTCCCCCTCACCTCCCCTATCCTCGCCGCTTCCCGCGTTTCGGCCATTTTTATTTTTTGGAGTTCATCTCCTTTATCTTTTTCATCTAACTGTTGCAACTTTTTCTGCGCCAAAGATAAAATTTTGTCTACTGCCTCGGGAGCGAGAGTTACCCCGGCCGGACCAGCCGCTCCACCAAGCTTTTCCCTGGTCTCAAAACCGTCACGTATATCTTTAAAATGAGTCAACAAAATCCCTTCCAATTTTTGACGCACTTCCAAAGATAATTCCACTCCACTTTCCGTAATAATTTCCTTAATTATTTTATTTATTTCCGCTGGTTTTTGTCCGACAGAAATTTTTGGAAGATTTTCTCGCGCCACTCTAATTTCTGCTTCATCGGAACGAGAAAAAACAAGCTCTGCAACACCAGCCGACAACTCGGGCGTTTTTGGTTTCACTGCCGCGGCTTCCGATTTTTTTTTAGGGATAACGCCGGTTTGCGGCAAACCCTTTTTTACTGCCGCATCGCTCGACTTAGACGCTGCTTCTTCTTTAATCAATTTAATAACCAAATCTACCTGCTCTCCGGAAAATCCCAACCCGCCCTCGGCGACTTGCCGCGTAAGCGTGGCTTTAGTTTCAAACTTATCCCGAACATCTCTTGAATATGCTTCAACAATATCTGCAAATCTTTCTTTTAAATTTTCCGCCAAAACTATTTTACTTTTTTTCAAAATTTCATCAGCAAATTTTGATGGCGGTGTGGCCGCGGATGGTTTG
>JAHIRI010000031.1 GCA_018818855.1 Patescibacteria group bacterium | reverse complement strand
CTCTTGTTTCTTCCGTTGGCCCGGTAAGCATGCTATATCTACCAATAGCATCCAAAATTTTAAACTGATCTGGGTTATATTTATCAATAAAAGTAACCGGGACCCCCATTGCCCCTCGATAATCCATTGGAATTTCAGAAACTTTCGGTACTTCAATCGCATCATAATTATCGTACTTGAGGTATTCTTTAGAATTATATTTTTTGTAAAGAGTAATCTCTTGCTTATGTTTTTCAACTTCAAAATTAGTAAACCAACATGAAGTGGATACTCGTGCTATTTTATTGCCATTTTCATCAATATGATGGAATTTTTCCCAATCATTCGGCACGACAAAAAACATACCGACATTAAAGTTTGTGTAGCCAGTACGAAGTTTATTATCTTTAATAAGCTTAAAAATTTCTTTATAAGTTAGAGCATTAGTATTGCCGATGATCAAAAACTTTTTATCATATTCCACAAGCTGTGCGACATATTCGCGAAAGAGCGAAAACGGCGGGTTGGTTACGACAATATCTGCCTCTTTTAGTGGTTCAATGCACTCTTCACTGCGAAAGTCCCCATTTCCCTTCAAAGGAGTTACGGTATTTTTGTTGTGTCTTAACAGTTGCTCCACATCTTCAAGATTTATCGCGCCATCGCGATTAATATCGGTAACTTCATTTATTTCAATTTTGTAAGGTTCTGCATCTTTAGGTTTTATGGATTTCAACCCTTCCATTTCAAACAAAGGCACCTGTATACCTGCAATCGGTGATTTATTATAACTCGTTGTAATGAGCTTCTTGAGGCCTAAAGCATTAAAATTAGCAGCGAAATACTTAAAAAAATTACTTTCAAACGGATCATCGCAATTACAATAAACAACCTTGCCCCGAAATTGCTCTTTGTAGTGCGTAAGCTCTTTTTCAATATCAACACGCTGGGTATAAAACTCGTCATTTTTAGCTCGGTTTGCTTTGCGTAAGTTTTTATTTGAAGATTTCTTTTCCATAAATTTATTTTTTCTCTAAACTCTTTCTTTCAATTTCGTCAATTGTTTTTCCCTCCGCATTTTTCCATTCATTCCAACCATTTGCCGTTCTGCCCATCACAAAGCCGGCGGCTGTTGAAAGACTGGAAAAAGTAATTTTTTGTTGGACTTCAAAATAATCCCCCTTATCAGAGATGACTTGCTCCTGCAATTTTTCAGATCTCAAATTATGCAAATACTCATGAATACTGGGGGTCTCTTCTTTTGCAACTTGCGAACCTTCAAGAACAATCATGCCTTCTGCCGTATAAATTCCTTTTGCTTCCAATCCTTTTGCCTTAATAAAATATTTTTCATAAGTCTTATCGGAAACAGAAGCGATCTCATGGAATGTATAGCCAAGTGTTGATAGAACAAGCTTTATATTTTGCTTAAATTCGTTCATGTCGCTCTCATCTTCCTCTGAGAGTTTTGATCCTTCGGGGGAATTACCATTGTGGAGCTTTGCTCGATTAGCTTTTTTACAATCATCCACAAATGTTGCTTCCAAGAATCGCACGTGGGCTTTAGATAAATTTTCATCTTTCGCCAAGAAAACGACGCAAATATTCCAAAAATCTTTAGACTGATGTTGGGGAATTCGTTTTTGAAAATTTTCAGCCTCACCAACATACACCTCCGGGCTTACTGAAGTGCCTCCGATTAAAAAATATAAACATTGCCTGCCCAATTCTTCTCGTTTATTCACCACTTCAAGTTTATTACGAGGAATCACAAAAGCCATTCCAGACCAATTACTTAACTGTACTTTTTTTGCACCCGTTGGATCTCCATCAAGCAAAAATAATTTTATTGTTTTTGGAGAAATATTTTCCATATTTATTTAAACAATTCCGCCATCGGCACGCCGATGACTTTGACAATTTTTTCTAATTTTAAATAATCTCTTTGTCCATAATAATTTTTAATTCTTTCCCCAATTATCCCAGAAAATCCCCTTAAAGTCAAAACAAAAAACACCCCAACAAAAGGGGCGCTACAACTCCCAAAATATAAAATGTTCTTACTCTTTCCAACACTGCGGGTCTGGAGCAAAACAATCACCATATACAGAGTGCGCGACCGCAGGACAACCTCGACATAACATTAAAAGTTCGCACTTACGACATTTCTTATACTTTGTTATATCTCTATATTTAGCTATCTCTTTTGATGTATAAATCTCAAACAAAGACTGCTTGGGCAACATACCAACTTTACTCGGGAAACGTCTACAAGCAAGTGTTGTGCCGTCCGGCAAAATACAAAAACTGTTCATACCCAAACTACAGCCGCCGATAATTTTTTTAGAATGGATGAACTCAGGATGCAAACGTCCTAATTCCCAAAAGAGCAGTGCCCACAGATGATCTTTTTTTGTAAAAGTTGTTATTGACCCATCTTTTCGTAATTTTTCTTCATGATGCAGGGCGTCTAATAAAATTTTTCTGTACTCCTCGGGAGAAAAATCAGGAATATTGTTAAAATTTTGTTCTGCGCTGCCAGTATGACACATCCGAGCAAAAGCGAACGCGTTTACTTTATACTCGCTAGCTAGTGTCATTACTGGTTTCAATTGATGAACATTGACTTTACTCAAAGTCATCATCATCACCGTACGAATTCCCGCTTCTTGAAGTTTACAAATTCCTTCCAGAGAACGCTTGAAGCTCCCCTTAGAACGAATCTCATCATGGACATCTTCCAGCCCATCAATACTAATTTGATAACTAAGTATTTTTAGTTCTTTTAATTTTTTAATTGTGTCTGAATTTAAAAAATAGGCATTGCCCATTATGCGACAGGCCACATCTTGTTGTCTGGCATATGAAAGAAGTTTTATAAAATCTGGACGCAAAAATGGATCACCGCCGGTAAAACTAATTCTGGGCCGTGCGTTTAAAATCTTACAAAAATCTACTAGATGATCAACTACTCTCTGGCAATCTCGAAAACTAAGCTCGTTTTCAAGCGGCTTTCTGGAAGTTATCGCCGTATAACAATGCTTACATTTTTCTTCACACCTGTCAGTGATGTGCCATTGTAATGTAAATACTTTTGGTTGATTTGTTGATGTGGCCATTTTTATATTTCAAAAAGAGGTGAACAGCAATTAGCCGTCACCTCAATTTAAATGTATTAATCTCCATCACCGCCACATTCACCGTCTCCGTGGCACGAGTCGCCACAATGTGAGCAATCAGTTGCGGAATTAGTCAAACCCGCCCTTTTTACATCATAACCGCCCCCAGTCCAATATGCGTATTTTGACAAAATACCGTACAATACTTCTATTTTTTGACTTTTTTCTTGTTTTTCCATGGGAGTAAAGTTAATTATTAATGTACCTATTTTTAGGGTATCATAATATTCATTTTTGTCAATACAAAAAACGCGGGGAAAAATCCCCGCGCCCTAAATTTATTTTATAACTCGTCCTCGCTTCCGTCATAGGAAAACTCCAGGTTGTCGAGAAATATCTTGTTGCGTTTTGTTAAATATTCAAAAGCCTCGACAAAACTCAAGTCGTGTTTTTCCATGGCGATCGCAAGGCCGGTGCAAAGTTGAAAAGGGACAAAGTACCCTTTTGCCTTGGCCGCTTCGCGCCACTCGCCGATAAATTTGTAGTTTGTAATTTCCATGTCCATATTTTCTCCCAATTTGTGAACAAAAAACTCTTTCCAAAGGAAGAGTCCGATAAAAATCCTATCTTCAATTGTGCTTTTATTATAAAGGAAACTCGGGGTTTTGTCAAGCAAAAACAAAAACGCGAGGAAAAAATCCCCGCGCTTTTTATTTTTTTATATTTTAATTCCCTGTTCTCTCTGCCGGCAAAATTGTTGGCATATCAGGCGACGGCGGAACAAAACCATTTTCTATCTGCACGTTGTCCAAAATTTCTTTGACAAGCGGAATTACAACCGTTGATTTGTAAAACGATCCATCAGCCGGAGTCACTTCCAAAATCGGAAAGACTAAAGCCGGGACAAAAAGTTCGCTACTCTGATTTCCAACATACTTCCAATATCTCATATATTGCACGCTCGGCGTACCCAGCTTTACTTCTGCTTCTTTAACTTTAAAACTTTCTTCCGGATAAGTCGGCTGCGGCCAGATATCTCCCTGCAGAGCTAACTTCATCAGACGATCTCTGTCGGTTTCCGCGACGTAATTTGAACTTTGATAATTTTGCGCTGCAAGCCCATAGAGGCCGGTAACTTTCATTGTCCTGATATTTACATTCACGAAAAATCCGGCACGCTCATGACCGCCCTGCTCCCAAACCTCTTTTTCGTCTATCACCAAAGGATACTGTACAGCCATTTCGTCCGGAATCCAAATATCTGCGGCCGGAACTCCGACCAATCCAAGTCTCCAATTTTTATTTACTTTCGGCTCGCCATAATTCGCCAGATTAATTCCATAATTGGTCACAAAATTGCGCACCGCCTCAATCAACTTTTCGTCTGAAGGAACGTTTGATTCAGTAAGGCGCGGTTGGGAGTTATAATCCACGGGAATTGCTCTTTGCCAATTTTGATAGATAGAGATTAACCCTTCATAAGGATTAAAATCAACAACATATCCGCCGTCCCGATCTTCAGCAAGAGACAAAGTTTGCACTTTTACGTTGCTTAATTTACTTGCATCAAAAAGTCCAAAATTTATTTTTCCCAAAACCGAACTTAAATCTTCGCTGCCAAAACTCTTAATGCGCCCCAAGACAGCCACGCTTTGGTCGGAAAAAGAAAAATCTTGTCCAATATAAACATAATTATATTTTGTCATGTATTGCGGCGGCATCATTTTCATATCCGGCGCCACGGCATTTCCTCCCCCGCCTCCGCCAAATCCCACGGTCGGCTGGGAAGTCGCTGAAGAATCTTTTATCGCGGAACTCGGGGACGGCGCAGCACTTTCTGTCGGAGAATAAACCGACGAAGTAGCGCGCGCTAATTCTTCATTAGAAGTCTGCGTACTTGTTGCTCCAAGATCGCCAAAGGCCCGGTCTCCTGCTTGTTCCACACGCATGCTTCCGGAAAAATTTGCCAAAGGATTTTCCGCGCCAAATTCCGGCATACTAATCCAGCCGTTTTGCACTGCCGGCACAACCAAAATTACGGCCAAAACAATTGTCGCGGCGGCAAACGCCATTCCCCGCCAGAAAACCAAATTTTTCCAGAGCGACGGCCGGGCACTCGCCGCATGATCCAACTCCTCTGCTCGGGCGAGTAATTTCATTTTTAATTCTTTCTTAAAACTTTCATCAAACTTCTCCTGGGGTTTATTGGCAATCATTTTAGCCATAGTTGCCTCCAATTCTTTTTGATATTTTTTTAAACCCGGATCAATCATAAACAGTTCGCCTAAAATTTCCTGAATTATTTTTTCCATATGTTTGTTAATTTAAAGATTT
>JAHIRI010000002.1 GCA_018818855.1 Patescibacteria group bacterium | reverse complement strand
TATCAACTAGCGGCTTTTTTCTTTTTTTCCTCCCCATCATTATCCTCCTTTGCCTCACTTTACTTTTTCTTTTTTAAAAAGTCAAAAAATCCGCCGCAAACGCGACGGACTTTTAAAATTTGCATTTTCCAATTACGCCCACCCTCTTGCCTTAATCGCTTTCTCTAATCGCCCGAGTGCCAGGGCAAAAACTGCGGTTCTAAAATCAGTTTTATTTTTTTCTTTTATTTTCCATGCCTCATCAAAATTTTCCACCATAATCTTTTTCAATTTTTCAAAAACTTCTTTTTCCGACCAATAATAGTTTGCCAAGTTTTGCACCCATTCAAAATATGAAACTGTCACTCCGCCGGCGTTAGCTAAAACATCAGGCAAGACCAAAACATTTTTTTTAAATAATTTTTCATCCGCTTCCGGCGCGGTCGGGCCATTTGCCAATTCCAAAATAATTTTTGCCTTAACGCGGCCGGCGTTCTTTTTTGTAATTTGATTTTCAAGCGCCGCCAAAACCAAAATATCACAATCCATTTCCAAAAGTTTTTCGTTTGTAATATGAATATGATCTTTACAGGAACATTTCAAATCATCGCAATCGCAGATATCAACAACTCCTTTTTTTTCTTTCATCTTCGCAATCACATGCGAGTCAAATCCTTTACCGGTTTTATCTATAACCGCGGTTTGCGAATCAGAAACACCAATAATTTTATAACCAGCATGAAAACATAAATCAGCCATATTTGCCCCGGCGTTTCCAAATCCCTGAACTACAACTTTTGTTTTTTTCGGATCAATTTTCATTTTTTTCACGATTTCTTCCAGTACATAAAATCCGCCCTGCGCTGTCGCCGTCCCGCGTCCGGCCGAACCGCCGATTTCCAAAGGTTTACCAGTGACAACACCCGGAACATTATATCCTTTTATTTTTGAAAACTCATCCATTATCCAACCCATAATCTGCGGCGTAGTGTAGACATCCGGCGCCGGGATATCTTTTTCCGGACCAATATCATTTTTCAAAGCCCGCGTATAACCTCGAGTCAACCTTTCGAGTTCTGTTGTACTCAATTTTTTGGGATCAACCGTCACGCCGCCTTTACCGCCGCCGTAAGGAATTCCGACCGCGGCGCATTTTATTGTCATCCAAAAAGATAAAGCCTCAACTTCGTTCAAATCAGTTTTGGGATGAAATCTGATTCCGCCTTTGAACGGCCCGCGCGCGTCATTCCATTGAACGCGATACCCGTCAAAAACTTTTGTTTGGCCATTATCCATTTTTACCGGAATAGAAAACTGATGAATTTTTTTCGGTTTTTTTAAAATTTCCAAAACGGCGGGATCCAATTTTACTAAATCAGCGGCCTTCTTCAATTGTGTTAATGCATTTTGTAATGGAGACATAAGAGTATTTAATATTTGGTATTTAATATAATCAAAAAACTTTTAATATACTAAATACAAAATACAATATACAAGATACTACTTAATTTTTTGTAAATAAGAATATGCACTTAACGCCGCTTTTGCCCCTTCTCCTGCGGCGATGACAATTTGTTTCCAAGGAACTGTCGTCGCATCACCGGCGGCAAAAACTCCGGGAACATTTGTTTCATTTCTGTCATTCACAACAATTTGGCGGCGTTCGTCAAGCGTAACCATCTTGCTTATAAATTCTGATTCAACAATATGTCCGATTTCTATAAAAATTCCATCAACTTCCAATTCACGCGTCTCACCACTATCAATTTTTTCGACCACTACACCGGTAATATTTTTATCTCCTTTTATTTCTTTAACTTCTGAATTTAAAATTATTTCCAAGTTGGGTAAATTTTTCGCGTCATGTACCCTGACTTCTTCTGCCTTAAACTCATCGCGTCGATGGATTAAATAAACTTTTCCCGCGAATTTTGAAAGAAGCAACGCAGCATCAAGCGCGGCATTTCCTCCTCCAACCACCGCCACATTTTTATTTTTAAAAAATGGCGCGTCACAAGTCGCGCAATATGAAATCCCGTTTCCCTTAAATTTATCTTCATTTGGAAGCCCTAGTTTTCTCGGCACGGCGCCAAAAGATAAAATTAATGAACGCCCTTCGTACGAATTGCCTTCTTTGTCGCGAACGGAAAAAAATTCATTTTCATTTTTTATTTCAGTTGTCTCGGCGTATTTTACTTCCGCTCCAAGACGTTCTGCCTGCCCTTTCATCTTTTCCATCAACTCATACCCCGGGATTAAATCGATACCAGGAAAATTTTCTACCTTGGAAGCGTAAACTGCCTGGCCTCCAAATTCTTTGGCCAAAACTAAAGTCTTCATCGCCCGACGCGCTGCGTAAATAGCTGCCGTAAGTCCCGCCGGACCACCCCCGACAATAATTAAATCGTACATATTTTATTAACCAATAATTTTTTCTATTCTTTTTACAATTTCTTCTTTTGATTGCACTCCAACAAATTCATCAACCACTTCTCCGCCTTTAAAGATCTTAAAAGTCGGAATGCTCATCACATTATATTTTTCCGCTGTCGCCGATGATTCATCAACGTTTAATTTTGCGACTTTAACCGCCTTGCCTTCCATATCTTTGGCAACCTCATCAACAATCGGTCCCATCATTTTGCATGGGCCGCACCACGGTGCCCAAAAATCAACTAACACCGGCACATCAGATTTTAAAACCTCGCCCTCAAAATTTTGGTCGTTTAAAATTATTTCCGCCATAAATTTAAAAGCTAGAATCTAGAAATTAGAATCTAGAAATTAATAATTATTTATTCTAATTTTCTCGCTCGTTTTTCCTCACGATAAATTTCCAACGTATCGCCAACCTGAACAATTGGCTTACCTTTGTATTTTACGCCGCATTCCTGTCCGCCGGCAACTTCCTTAACTTCTGATTTTGCCGACTGAAGACCGTTAAGCACTCCTTCTCCGACTTCCTCACCCTTCCGCAAAACTTTTATTTTTGTCTGTCCAACAGTTTTTGGATTAAAAACAATTTTTCCTTCTTTAACTTTTCCGCCGACAATCATGTTCGCCGCTTCGGTACGGAAAATGGCAAGCACTTCTATTTTCCCAAGCTCAGTTCGCACTATTTCCATTTCAAGCAAATCCTCTAAATCTTTTTTAATTTCATCAATTAAATCGTAAATAATTTTACAAATTTTAATTTGCACGCCTTTGTCGCGGGCCAGATCATCAATGTTCGGACCGGTCAAAACATTAAATCCAAAAATTTTTGCGCCAACCGCTTCTGCCTGCAAAACCTCTGCTTCGGTAATGTTGCCCAAACCGCGAGTCACTATTTCTAAACTAACGGTCGGATAATCAAATTTTTCAAAAGACGCCAAAAGCGCTTCAAGCGATCCGAGCACATCAGTTTTTAAAATAATTTTTAATTTTTTCTTTTTACTTTCTTCTTCCTCGCTGGATTTTTTCACAACTACCTGATCGCGTCGAGCATAAGTTGGTTTTATTTTTCTCTGACACGCGCCAAGATCGTCCTTAACTTCTAAAATATCACCAACCTGCGGCGCGGCTTTAAGGCCCAAAATTTTTACCGGCGTACCCGGACTTGCCAAATCAACCGGTTCGCCGCGAAAATTTTTCATGGCTCTTACCCGACCATACAAAACATTATCAATTGTTAAATTGTCATTACGATTTAAGGTTCCCGCCTGAACCAAAACAGTAGCCACTGGGCCTTCTCCTTTATCAATATGAGCTTCAATAACCGTGCCCATGGCGCAGCGGTCGGGGTTGGCGACGATTTTTTCTTTTTCCATGTCAGCAATCAAAAGCACCATATTCAAAATATCATCAATACCCGTCATCTGCTTGGCAGAAATCGGAACACAAATTGTTTTGCCTCCCCAATCTTCCGGAATCAAATTTAGGGCCGCCAATTCCTGTTTTATTTTTTCAATATTGGCTTCTGGTTTATCAATTTTATTTATCGCCACTAAAAACGGGATTTTTGCCGCTTCAATAATTTTGATGGCTTCTTTCGTCTGCGGCTGAACGCCGTCATCGGCGGCCACAACTAAAATCGCGATGTCGGCAATCTTTGCGCCGCGCGAACGCATGGCCGTAAAAGCTTCGTGGCCGGGTGTATCAATAAAAGTTAAAACTCTATCTTTATATGTCGCCTGATAAGCGCCAATATGCTGGGTAATGCCGCCCGCTTCCGATTCCATCACATGAGTTTTACGGATAGCGTCCAACAATTTTGTTTTACCGTGATCAACGTGGCCCATAACGACGACTACCGGCGGCCGCGCCTTCAAAGTTGATTTTTCATCCTTTCCCATCAACTCTTTAACTTTATCGCCGACAAAATCACCTTCTATTTTTTCTTCATCAACTTTTTCTACTTCAAAGCCCATGTCCTCGGCAACAATTGCCGCGGTTTCATAATCAATTCTTTCATTTAACGACGCCAAAATTCCATTTTTCATTAATTCTTTTATCACGCCCGTCACCGGTAAATTTAATCTTGCGGCAAAATCGCGAACTGTGATCACCTGCGGCAATTTTACTTTTACTTTTTCTACTGTCGCCGCGCCGGCTTCTTCCTCCGGAGTAAGTTTTGCCAACTCAGCCGCTTTTCTTTTTTCCATTTCTTTTTTAAGCGCCGGCCAACTTTCAATAATTTTGTGTGCCTGCCGGTCATCAACCTTAATTGCCCTTTGCCCAATATCAAAACCGAGCGTCGGCAAGACGTCCTTCAATTCTTGGGTCGTAATCTGAAGTTTTCTAGCTAGCTCGGTTATGTTCATATAAATATAAATGAACCCCCTTGGTTCTTATTTAGAATAGTCTTTTCCCCGGATTTTGTCAAAAATAAAAAGAAAAACCCCAGAACTTGCCAAAAAACCTCTTTCATGTTAATATAAAAATACTCCAAAAAAGACTTGTGTCTTTGGCGGAGAAAATAAATAATTTAAACATAGGCAAATCACAAGCATCGGAAGAAATCGTCGAAAAGACCGATAAATAAAATGTCACACAACCTCAAAAAATTCATTCTGGCCGAAGGCGGCACGAAATTAATTGAGATGAATCCACTTCACGATTCACCTTTGGTTTGTGATTTGCTGTTAAAGTTTTATGCAAAATCCATTATGGATCGCGGCTATCTTGATTGCCGGAACGGCCGCTGGTTACTTTCTAAGAAAACTTCTAGCAAAAAGACTGGCCGGATCAGTTGAAGAAAAAGCTGAAAAATTACTGGCCGAAACTAAAACAAAACAAAGGGAATTGCTCCTCCAGGCAAGAGATAAGGCAATTCAAGTCATTGACAACGCAAAAAAAGAGGAAGAAGATCGGCGGGGCGAATTGCAAGCCGCGCAAAAAAGATTGGAAAAGCGCGAATCTCTTTTTGACCAAAAACTTCTTGATCTCCAAGAAAAACAGCAAAAACTCTACGATCGTGCCAATCAAATTGAAAAAGTAAAAGCGGAAATCCAAAAAATAAAAGAAGACCAGTTGACGAGATTGGAACAAATCGCTGGGCTTAACCGTGAAGAAGCCAAGCAGTTGCTTTTAGACAAAACTGAAAAAAATATCCAGGCGGAACTTGTTAATCGCATCAACAAATTGGAAAGAGAATCCAGCGAGGTCCTCGACAAAAAAGCGCGGGACCTTTTATCTTTGGCGATTGAACGCTGCGCCTCTTCGCACGCTACGGAAACCACGACTACAACCGTGGTTCTTCCTTCTGATGAAATGAAAGGAAGAATCATCGGCCGTGAAGGAAGAAATATTAAAACTATTGAACAATTAACCGGCACGGAAATTATTGTTGACGACACTCCGGAGGCGATTACTGTTTCAGGCTTCAGCCCGATCAGGCGGCATGTCGCCAAACGCGCGCTCGAAAAATTGATTCTGGATGGCAGAATTCATCCGGGCCGAATTGAGGAAGCGGTGGAACAAGCCAAAAAAGATTTAGCAATTGACATTAAAAAAGCCGGTGAAGAAGCTGTTTACGAACTTGGCGTAGCCGGGCTTGATCCAAAATTAGTTCAAATTTTAGGTCGTTTAAAATATAGAACAAGCTTTGGGCAAAATGCCTTGAAGCACTCTGTTGAAGTTGCTCATCTTTCCGCGCTTTTAGCCGAAGAGCTTGGCGCGAATGTGACCGTCGCCAAAAAAGCCGGGCTTCTACATGATATCGGCAAAGCGGTTGACCACGAAATCACGGGCACTCATCCGGAAATTGGAAAAGATATTGCCAAGAAATTCAACTTGCCGGAAGAGATTATTATTCCGATCGCGACTCATCATGAAGACGCGCCGCCGACTCTTGAAGCTGTAATTGTTAAAGTCGCCGACGCTATTTCCGGCGCAAGACCTGGCGCGAGAAAAGATACTTACGAACAATATCTGCAAAGATTGGAAGATTTGGAAAAAGTGGCCACTTCTTTTGACGGTATTGAAAAAGCTTACGCCATCCAGGCTGGCCGAGAAATCAGAGTTTTTGTCGCGCCGGACAAAATTGACGACCTTGGTGCACTTAAACTTGCCCAGTCAATCGCCAAAAAAATTGAAGAGGAATTAAAATATCCTGGTGAAATCAAAGTTAACGTGATAAGAGAAAAAAGAATTATTGAATACGCAAGATAATTAACACGCCTATGAATCTAAAAATTCTATTCTTCGGCGATGTTTCGGGAAGAATCGGACGAAGCGCGGTCGTAAAAATTTTACCGACGCTCAAGAAAAAACTTGACCCTGATTTAGTTATTGCCAATGCGGAAAATATTGCGCACGGCGTGGGTATCACGACAAAAACTTTGCAAGAGCTCGCGGACGCCGGTGTAGATTTTTTTACTTCCGGAGATCATGCCTTTGATAAAAAAGAAGCAATCGGAATTTTGGAAGATAAAAATTCCCTACTTATCCGTCCGGCAAATTATCCGCCGGGCGTTCCGGGCGTTGGCGCGAAATTGTTTGAAATTGGCACAAAAAAGGTTCTTGTGATAAACTTGATAGGAAGAGTTTTTCTGAAAAATCAATACGACTGCCCCTTCCGTAAGGCTGATGAAATTCTTGATGAATTTAAAAATGAAAATCTTTCAGCCGTTATTGTTGATTTCCATGCCGAAGCCACTTCGGAAAAAAATGGCTTGGCACGATACTTAGACGGAAGGGTTTCCGCAATACTTGGCACCCACACTCACGTCGGCACTGACGATTGGCAGATTCTAGACGGTGGTACGGCATTTGTCACAGACATCGGCATGGTCGGCGCCAAAGATTCAATCCTCGGTGTAGACAAAAAAGGAATACTAAAAACTTTCTTAACACAGATCTCAGAAGTCCACGAGATTCCCGAAGAAGGAATTTGTTCGGTCAATGCAATTTATTTTGAAGTGAATCCCAAAACAAGAAAAGCGGTTAAAATTAAAAAGATAAAAGAAGAAGTAAAAATATAATCTTCTCTTTTGAAAGGGGGTGAAGACATGACAAAAGCAGAATTAATTGAAAAAATCGCCGTAGCTGTCGACGTTCCAAAAACAACAGCTGATAAGATGATGGAAACCTTTATGGAGACCGTCACTTCAACTTTAAAATCTGGTGGTGAAGTTACTTTGACTGGTTTTGGCACTTTCTCGGCAAAAAATAGAGCGGCTAGAATAGGCGTGAATCCCAAAAAACCAACCGAAAAAATTCAAATCCCGGCCATGACTGTACCGAAATTCAAGGCGGGCAAATCGTTGAAAGATGCCTTGAGATAAAACTACAAAAATCAAGACTTTTGAAACAGATTGCCGCAGTCCCGCACCGAGCTTGCTCTGGTGCGGGGCAAAGCAGGTAAATCTCTGAAAGACGCATTAAGATAAAGATATATTATCTGTGTTGACTGCACTCGCTCGGAAATGAAATTAAAATTTCATTTCTCTCACTCGTTTGTCAATAAACTTCAATCGCTTCTAGAAGCTTTCCCCGCCCGCAAGGGCGGGGTTTGTTTTATATAAAAATGCTCCGAAACTTTCGGAGCATTTTTACTTTAAATTATTTCTTCTTTTTCTATCTTGAAACAAAAATCGTTGCGCCAAGTTCTGGGTCGCAAGATCCGACCTCAAGTCTTCCGGTTGATGATCTGTTAATATAATAATCAGTAAAAGCAGGCGAACCAGTGTAGGGATCGTAAGAAATAAGTCCTAAATATTTTGGAATTAAGACATCACTCAAATCAAGACAACTCACAGCCGACGGTTTTGCCGCGCAACCAACCTCGCATCCGCTCGCGTTCGTTCCCAAAATTTGAACCGTGGATGAGACATCGTCAATTCCCGAAGGCAGTGTCCCGTCCTGATCCACAGCATATTGAAGAACCGCCTCAAGAACTGCTGAAGTGTCTGTCCAGCGGCGGGCATTCCGTGATTCAGCAAATCTTTTCGCCGGATCAACAGCGATAAAAATCGCCGAGGCCAGAAAGGCGATAATGCCAATGACGATTAATAATTCAATCAGTGTGAAGCCGTGATTTTTTTTCATAGATTTAAATTTAATTACTTTCATCCATTATACCACTTCCCTAATTCATCCGCAAAATAAAAAATGCGCCCAGAAGGATTCGAACCTTCGACCGTTCGCTTAAGAGGCGACTGCTCTGCCAACTGAGCTATGGGCGCAAATAGTTTTATTTAATTTTAGACAATGCGCCCGGAGGGAATCGAACCCCCATCACTGGTTCCGAAGACCAGCACTCTATCCGTTGAGCTACGGGCGCATAAAATATCTGATCTATCAGAATACCACCAACGCGAAAAAAGTTCAAGACACAAACGGCGGGAAACTCTCCCCGCCATTTTTATATAAAATTTATGACCACTTCTTCGTTTTTAGGGCGGCATTAGCTGCTTCAACTTGCGCCTCTTGCTTACTTGAACCATCCCCCGTAGCAACTAATTCTTTTTCTAAATAAACTCCAACCTTGAAAATTTTAGCGTGATCCGGGCCGGTTTCTTCCAAAACTTTGTATGTCGGCGTGACGCCGCATTTTTCCTGGGTCATTTCCTGAAACGTGCTTTTGGGATCAAGATACAATTCATGCTCTAAAATATACGCCAGCTTAATAATCAAAAATTTCTTAATAAAATCTCGAGAAACAACATATCCCTGATCAAGATAAACCGCACCAGCTAATGCCTCAAAAGCATTCGCCAAAATATATTGTCTGGCCTTTGATTCAGCCGCTTCTTTTGACTCTCCTTTACTCAAATAAAGATATTCTTCTATCCCAATTTCCTTGGCAATTTCCGAAAGCATCTTGGCGTTCACAAGACTTGCCCGCCAGTTGGTTAGTTCACCTTCCGGGTTTGGATAATTTTGATAGAGATATTCTGTAACAATCAATTCTAAAACCGCGTCGCCCAAAAATTCCAACCGCTCATTATGCGCCAATTTAAATCCTGGATTTTCATTTAAGTAAGAACGATGAACCGCTGCCTGCATCAGAAGCTCTATATTTTTAAATTTTATACCAATCTTTTCCTCCAGTTTGGTAAAGTCCTTCATAACTTAAATTGCTGAATGGTTACATGGCTAAATTGTTTATTCTAATAATTTAACAATGTAACAATTTAACAATACTTTATTTTTTATCTTTTTTTTCTTTGTTTTCCTCATCCGCTATCTCCCCCGCCTCAATCATATCTTTATAAATTGCTCCCAAAACACCGTTCACAAATTTCCCAGAAGAACTACTGCCAAAAGCTTTGGCAAGTTCAATGGCTTCATTAATAACCACGCGCGGCGGCACTGTTTTTCCATCTTTTGCTTCGGCAAATTTCAATTCATAAATTCCCAGCCGCAAAACATTTCTATCAATCAAAGTTATTTTATCAACCGGCCATTCGGGCGCGTATTTTTTAATCAACTTATCTATGTCTTTTTTATTTTTTACCACACCTTCCACTAATTCAATAACAAAATCATTCTCATTGAATTTTGGAGCAAACTCCTTGAGATTTTTCCGAGCAGCAGAAGAAGTTTCTGCGCTCTTCTCCCCCATAAAATCCCACTCATAAAGCGTTTGGAGAGCAATGGTTCTGGCTAGATGCCTGTTAGCCATACTATTTTTTCTTTTTCTTCGGCGTTTTCATTTTTACGACTTCGCGACCGGCGTAAGTTCCGCATGATTTGCATGCGTGATGAGACATCACCGGTTTTTTGCATTTCGGACAAACGGAAAGATTTGTCTTTTTCAAGGCAAAATGAGCCGCTCTTCTTCTTTTATGAGAACTTGTTCTCCTGTGACCTGGTAGTGCCATACTTTTATTTAAAATTTATGATTTAAAATTTTTAATTAAACAAATGTTACGCTTGCCGCCCGGTCGTCTGCCTCTTTAAATCTCATAAGGCGCACTCCCTGCGTTGCCCGACCCAAAGTAGAAACGCTCCTGAAGGGCAATCTGATTACTTGACCATATTTGGAAATAATAATCAAATCTCTTTCATCTTTACTTGAAGTAATAAAGGCGGAAATTATTTTCCCGGTTTTCGGCGTAGTCTTCGCGGTTTTAATACCCGATCCGCCGCGTCCCTGGATTTTATAATTTTTCAAATTTGTTCTTTTGCCGAAACCGTTTTCCATAAGAACAAACAAATCAAGTAAATTTTTTGACACAAGCGCCGGATCAATCACATCCATACCAATCACCTCGTCCTTTCCTTTTAATCGAATCCCACGAACTCCGGTTGCCGCGCGACCCATTGACCGGATATTTTTTTCTTTAAAACGAATCGCCTGACCAACAGCAGTAATCAAAATTATTTCATCGCCACCCGAAGACGGTTTTACCCATTCCAATCTATCTCCATCTTTTAACTTTATGGCAATCAAGCCAGAGCGGCGCACGTTATCAAAATCTTTCAAATCAACTTTTTTAATAACTCCGGCGCGCGTCACCATTACCAAATATTTAAAATCACCTTCGCCAAGCTCTTTAACGGAAAGAATCGCGGAAATTTTTTCTTCCGGAGCCAATTGCAGGAAATTAACAATCGCCTGACCCTTTGAAGTTCTTGATGCCGCTGGCACGTCGTAAGCTTTAAGCTGGAAAACTCGGCCGCGAGTTGTGAAGAATAATAAATCGGCGTGAGTTGTAGTGGAAAGCAAATATTCAACCGTGTCCTCTTCTTTGGTCGTGAATCCCATTACACCCTTTCCGCCGCGGCTCTGTGTCCGGAAAGTTTCCGGAGGAAGACGCTTGATGTAGCCGTCGGCTGTGACTACAATAATAGTTGATTCATTCGGGATCAAATCCTCCACTCTAAAATCTTTGACGGCATGAACAACAATCTGAGTTTTTCTTTCATCACTATATTTTTCTTTCAATTCTAAAATGTCTTTTTTAATCAATCCCAAAATTTTCTTTGGCGAAGCCAAAATTTCTTCTAATTCTTTAATCAATGCTAATTTCTCTTTTAACTCCTGCTCAATTTTTGTTCTCTCAAGATTCGCGAGCTGCTGCAATTTCATTTCCAAAATCGCCACGGCCTGAATTTCCGTCAGCTTAAACTGTTTCATCAAATTTACTTTGGCCTCTTCCTTATCTTTTGATTTTTTAATCAATTTAATAACGGCATCTATATTGTCGAGCGCAATCTTTAAGCCCTTTAAAATATGCGCTCTGTCTTTGGCTCGAGTTAATTCAAATTCTGTCCGGCGGCGAATAACTTCCTTCCGATGCACCAAATAATATTCCAAAATCATTTTCAAATTCAAAACTTTCGGTTGGATGCCGTCAACTAAAGCCAGCATATTAACATGAAAAGAATCCTGCAATTGCGTCATGTCAAAAAGCTGGTTCAAAATTTTCTTTGGATAAGAATCTTTTTTCAATTCAATAACAACTCTCACGCCCTTTTTATTTGATTCATCGCGGAGATCGCGAATGCCTTCAATTTTTTTATCCTTGACCAAAGTAGCGATTTTCTCAAGCAACGTTGCTTTATTAACTTGATACGGAACTTCTGAAACAATTATTTTAAATTGCCCAGCTTTATCTTCCACAATTTCTGTTTTAGCGCGCATCACAATTGGGCCCTTGCCCGTGGCATAAGTCTGCTTGATTGCGCCTATATCATATATAATGCCTCCTGTCGGAAAATCAGGGCCTTTCACAAATTCACATAATTCTTCAACATCACAATCCGGATGCTCAATCAAATGATTAATTCCATCACAAATTTCTCCGAGATTGTGCGGAGGGATACTCGTGGCCATACCGACGGCAATACCCATTGTTCCGTTTAAAAGAAGGTTGGGCAGCCTGGCCGGCATTACTTGCGGCTCTTTATGCGATCCGTCGTAGTTTGGAATAAAATTAACCGTGCCTTTTTCAATATCAAGCATCATCTCTTCTGAAATTCTCGTAAGTTTTGCTTCAGTATAACGCATCGCGGCCGGAGCGTCGCCATCCATGGAACCAAAGTTTCCCTGGCCCCAAACCAAAGGATAACGCATGGCAAAATCCTGAGCCATACGCACCATAGAATCGTAAACCGCGACATCACCGTGCGGATGATATTTACCCAAAACTTCACCGACCACAGTCGCCGATTTTCTGAATTTCGCTCCCGGCTTCAACCCCACATCCCACATCGCGTACAAAATTCTCCGATGAACCGGTTTCAAGCCGTCTCGGACATCGGGAAGAGCGCGGGCAATAATAACCGACATGGCATAATCCAAATAAGATTCCTGCGCCTCTTTTACAATACTATAAGGCAAAACTTTGCCGACGACCGCCGGCAATGTTTCCTCTTCTGCTATTTTCTTTTTCTTCTTAGCCATGATTTTAAAATATTATCTACTATAATTTGCTTTTCAATTCCTCAACTAAAATTTTTTCTTTAATTTGATCTAAAATTTCTTCCCCGTCTACAGTCTCACTATTTTCTCCCGCCGTTTCCTCCGGAGCGACTGCCTCATTATTTAATTCTTCCAAGCTATCACTTGCTTCTTCAAAAACTCCTTCCGAGCGGGAAAAGGTGTAACTCACAGAACCGAGTAATCCAGAAAAACTATTTTTCAAACCGGAAAACCATATAAAAAAAATTAAGCACGCGAGAATGGCGACACTTGCCCACATTATAATTCTTTTCCGCGATTCGGGCAATAGAGGGCCTCTTTTCTGGTTTTCTTTCTTGGAAACCGAAATTTCAACTTCTTTTTTGTGCGCTGCATTCTTGAAATGTTTCCACTCTTTTTTAACCTCTTCTTGTTTCTCTTCTTCTTGATCGGCGGGAAAAAAATTCTGAAAAACCGGCAAATCATCTCTATCTTTAAAAATTCCAAGCTCTTTTTTTTCTTCTACTTTCGCGGCAACGGCCCGTTCCTTTTTAGAAATCACAAAAACCGGGATTTCTACCTCCCTCTTTTTTGTACTCCTTTTTTTTGAAACTGTCTTTTTATTCTTTTTGACCATCTTCGCCATATTCTAACTTTTTTCCAACACAATAACTTTTGTTTCTTCCTGCGGCAAATCTTTTTTGGAAATTTTTAATTTGGGTAATTTTTCCGCTTTGCTCGCGCCCATTTCTTTCAAAAATTTATCTATTGTCTCAACATCAACCTTAAGCCCGGGAATTTTATAATGCATAGGAATAACAATCCGCGGCTCTATCTCGTTTATAACTTTAACCGCCTCGGAGGCACCAAGCGTCCACTTACCTCCGACCGGAACGAAAAGAATATCAACTCCATCAAATTTTTCTATTTGTTCTTCACTCAATTCGTGTCCCAAATCTCCAAGATGAGCAAGAGAAATTCCTTCTGCCTCAATGCAATAAGCAATATTTTGGCCGCGATCTTTCCCCTCGTTTTTATCATGCCAAAAAGCACTTCCGTAAACAAAAACTCCTTTTACTTCAAATTCCCCCGGGCTTGAAATAACAAAGGGCGTTGCCCCCTCCGGACCGGAAACTCCCTCAATATTATTATGATCAAAATGGTCGTGACTCACGGTCACAATATCTGCGGTCAAACGCGGCAGTTTAAAACCAACTTCGGAATTATACGGATCTGTAACCAAAGTTACATCGCCAATTTGAATTTTAAAACAAGATTGTCCGAGCCAAGTTATCGTCATAATTTTAAATTAAAAACAAAAATTTTTCCCTACCCTATCTTTTAAAATTATAACATAAATTATAAAAAAAGCAACCCCCGCCGGAAGCATAATTAGGCGAATAAATTTTGACATAAAAAATTTTGTGGTATAATAAAAATTACTAATTTCATAATTAGTTGTTCTCCCGTCATTTTGCCTTTCCTAGAAACGTAAGGTGGCCGGGGTCGCAACTTTGACGCCATGAAAACACTTTCATGCCAGGACGTTAGCGGTTTGGCTTGTCCCTTCGTCGCCAAAGGCGAAACCGAAGAAGAAGTGATTCAACAATTAATGGATCATGCTAAAACAGCCCATCCGGAAGAATCGGCAAAAATGATGGAAGGAAAATCAGAAGAAGAGATGAAAGAGATGATGAAGTCAAAAGTTAAAGAAGAAGAGGTGGCCGGAGATATGGGCGGCGGAGATACAGGTGAAGCCGCTGGCGGAGATATGGGCGGAGACACAGGCGCTGCGGTGTAAATGCAATAATAAAACACGCTCTGCAATTGTGGAGCGTGTTTTTTTATTTAAAAAATTAATCAATTGGCAGATCAATCGCCTGCGGCGGTTTTTCTTCCGGCGCGGTTTTTTTCTCTGCATTTTTTTGGCTTCGCAAAATTGATGTTGTCGTTTCCGCCCGGCCTGGTGCGGCTTTTGGTTTCAGGGCTGAGGTCGCCACATTTCTTTTCACTTTTCCGTCTCCTTTTTCCTTTTCTTCTTCGCGTGCCCGCTCTTGACCATAAATATTAGACATCATCCCGCGCATTCTTTTTTTCTTCTCCTCCTCCGCCTTCCGCTCTTCGCGAAGTGATTCTACTGTAATCTTCGGCTTCTCATCTTTATTTGCCGCAAGGCGCGCCCGTTCTGTTTCCCTAAAAATTTCTGTTGGCGAACGATAAGTTTTAATTGCACCAGATTTTTTTAATTTACCCAAGACCTCTTTTGCCTGCCGCTCGCTTACCTGGCGCGATGGATTCAATCCCATTTTTGACACAGCCTGCTTCACCGAACTTTTTACATAAGAAGTCCGGCTCGCGGTTTTTAAAAAATCAGATAATTTTTGCGCCATAAAATTTTCTTAAGCTGCCTCTCTTTCTTCTTCAATTTTTATCTCGGCCATTTCCGCTTTACCATCTCTTTCGAGCCCTAAACCATAACTAATTTTTCCGTAAGCATCAACTGCGTCGTAACCGGCCGGCAATCTACCAGTCTCAGCAAGCTCTTTGACTCTATTTATAAAAATCTTCCAAGCTTCTTTTGCTCC
>JAHIRI010000030.1 GCA_018818855.1 Patescibacteria group bacterium | reverse complement strand
CTTGAATAACGCAAGTTGCTTTTTAATATTTTCCGAATCAAGTTTTAAATTTCGACAGTATTCCCGGACAAAGATTTCTTCAAACAGCCCGATAGCTTTGGAAGAAAATTTATATTTGTAGGCCAGGGGAGAGAGAGGAGAATTAATATAGGCTAAAAGAGTGCCGACATCGGCGAGGGGATGAAAACGGCAACTGTCCACAAAATCAATACAGCAAGTTTTCTTTTTACCTATAATAATATTTCCCGGGTTAAAATCATTGTGGATCAGGATAAAGTCTTTTGATTTCAAGCAAGTTTTTTCTATTTCCCAGAATTTTTGTAGAATTTCCGTAAAGTTAATTTTGAACGGCGGATAGCGAAGAACTATTTCGGAAAAGGTTTTATCCATTTTTTCAACTTGAATTTTTTCTTTTTTTAATGAATTAGTCCTTACCCCTCTTTTAATTTTTAATTGATGCAGTTTAGCTAACCAGCAGGCCGATTTTTTAAAATTAATTTTTAAGTTTTCATTTTTTTCAATACATTGGTATAGTGTCTCGCCCGGGCATTCCTCATATAGAGATTGATTCAGGTAAGAGTTATAACCCAGGGGACGAGGCACGCCATAGTTGCCTTTTTTAAAATTATTGTTCCAAAGCAAGGTTATTATTTTTTGATTGTAGTATTTGGAATTATTATCACGGGCCGCTCCGCGCAAGGATTTTAATTTTATCTTATTGTTCTTGTCAACAAAAAATAATTTATACTGCATGATAAAATCTTCTCTGGCTATGGTGCGATGACGATCCATTTCCAATTTTTTGAATTTCCTGGCTTCGGGGAAAAACTTAGAAAGATTTTTTTTAAAAAAATCTTCCATTGTTTTCTGGTCAGCCGTTAAGTAGGATGTTTTTCGGGGCATAGTTTTTATTATGCGTGGGAATTTATTATAAGATGTTAGCCGCGCTGTTCCGGCTGGCCGCCGCGCATTTTTCTGTAGCGCGTTTTGTATTTATCCATTAATTTTTCCAAATCTCCGCCCGGCACGCTCATGCGCAAGAGATCTGTGGCGTGCACCGCGTCGTAAATGTCATCTTGATTTTCAATTTTTAAGATAGCGTCACGCCAGAGAATGGCTCTTTCAAACTCTTTGTTTTTTACAGCCTTCATCATTTCTTTATCCATAGTTTTAATAAAAGCATAGTAGACTTCCGGTTTTCCCGCTTCAAGCGACCGTTTTTTGAAAGGGAGTTTTATTTCCTTTCCTCGCTCACCAGCCAGTTTTCTAATGTAACCAGTTCTCTGCCATTCAAAAGCTTTCAGGACAATCCGCTGATAAAAATCTTTTCCCGTTTCTAAATTTTTTTCTGAGAGATTAGTAATTTGGTAGAGAACATCAAGTAATTTCCAGGCGCCGCTCTCAATCATTTCAAGCGACCACCACGGTTTTCCGCTCGCCCACCAATATTGGCAAGAATGGAGCGCTTCATCCATCTTGGCGCGGGCGATTTTGTAGTACGGTTTTTTCTTATCTAATTTTTCCACGATTTTTAAAACAAAACCGGTGAATTCCCATTGCCAGGCATGGATTGGATTTTCTGGGTCATTCCAAGAAAGAAATTGCACGCCTCGTTTAATGTCATCTTCTGAAGAAGCCCAGGTTGAGTCAATTGGATCAACAACCTCTTTGGTAGGAAATTTTTCCGCAATTTCCGAAAGAGTAATTTTTTTAAATTTTGGCGATGATAAAATTTCAAAAAGAAGTTGGTCCAAGCCCGGCCGATGGTGGCCAAAAGTTTCTCCGTCCATTGCAGTCAGTAAATAGCGATTTTTATTTTTTTCTTCGCCAACGGCTTCAAGAAGAGATTTTCCCGTGCGAACTACGGCTGACATTATCAGATTACTTACTCGGCGATCGCGGAAAAAAATTTTAAAATTATTAAGTCCTTTTATAGTATAAGTTTTGTCATAGGAAAGTTGCTCGGTTTTTCCATTGTAGGAAATTTCATCTGCCACCATCCAACGATATCCGAGAGAGGAAACAAGATCCGCGACTTTTCGGCTATAAGCCATCTCTGGCGGGAAAAATCCCAGAGGTTTATAAATTTTTCCGAAATAAAATTTGTTAGTTTCGTGATTAAGTTTTATTTGCCGTTCATTTTCTTCCCAAGGAGTAAGCGGCATAAAAGGATGGTATTTTGCGCTTTCGGTAAATTCAATCTGGCCGCGCTCCGCGAGTTTTTTAATGTCGCGGATAATGTCCGTATAGCCGTACCGATCCAATTGTTCGGTCAGTCCCGCGTTGATGTTTAAAGTTAACTTTGCTTTAGGGTTTGCGAGTAAGCCACGAAATAATTTTCTATAACTTTCGTTAGTAATCCTCTCCAGGATATCTGGCATTTGATTCGACGGCTGGTAGATGTGTAAAAAATTAGCCCAATACATAGTGTATAATTATTTTATAATTTTTCCTGCGAAATATCTTTCGTAAGGTTCGCCCTTTAAATATGATTCTTTAATTTTTTTGGCGCGTCCGGTATTTTGCCATTCATGCGCCATGTTAGAAATTTTTTTATTAAGTAAGGCGGCTTTTTGTAAAATTTTTGGGGATAAAGTCTTTAAAGATTTCAATGAATTAAGCAACATGTTGCCGCCATTTTCGATAATTTCCACTGACCACCAGGGATTGGCGGAGGCCCACCAATATTGATCCGAGTGCAGCGCCTGATCAAGTTTTTTTCGCGCCGAATTAAAGTTTGGATCTTTTTTATTTTCATCCAAAATTTTTATGGCTAAATTAGTCAGCTGCCATTGCAGGCGGTGGATTTCATTTTTAGGATTTTCCCAAAGCGGATAATAAACTTTTCTTTTTATATCTTCTTCGCGCGAAGACCAGCTGGAGGGGGTCGGTTCGATTTCTTCTGTGGTTTTGTAAATTTTAAGTAAATCGGAAAAAGTTATTGCCTCAAATTTTTTGGTATCCAAAAGATCGGCGTAAAGTTTGTCCATTTCTTTTTGATGGTGGCCAAGATTCTCTCCATCTAGAGCTGTGAGTAAAAATTTTTCGGAGCGTCCGTCTTTTTTTAAAATTTCAAAAAAATCAGCCGGAGTTTTCGCTTCGGCCGTGAAAAATAAATTGCTGATTTTTGTGTTCCGGAAAAAAACCGGCAGGCCGATATTTTTGATGGTATAAAGTTTATCAAATTTTACTTTGTTAAATTTTCCGTTGTAGGCGATTTCGTCCAGGACAATCCATTTAAACCCGAGTTTTTTTACTGTGCGCGCCACTTTTTTACTGTAACAGAGTTCAGGAATAAAAAATCCACTTGGTTGCCAGAGCTTCCCAAAGAATTTTTTATTTGTTTCATTATTTAATTCAATTTGTCGGATAATTTCCGATTCAGGAAGAAGCGCCAAGATAACATGATATTTTGCACTGCCGGTAAATTCAATTTGGCCGCGGCGAGCGAGGGCGGAAATCTCCTCAACCATTTTTGATAAACCTGCGGCCGGTAACTGTTCAGTGAGCGAAGCATTGATGTTTAAATTAATTTTCACCCCCGGGCGATGTTTTAAAATATCAATAATCCGCCAGTAACTTTCGGCGGCAACTTTTTGTGTGATTTCTTTTTTTTGGCCGGGCGGCTGGTAAATATGGAATAAGTTCGCCCAAAGACATGGAGTCATATTTTTAAGCGTTGCGTCGATTTTTTAGTGCTTTCTTGAAAAGCGCGAGGTATTTTTTTCCGGGGATTTCCCAAGAGAAAGATTGCTTCATTGCCTGCCAAACGAGATGCTCCCAGATTTTTTCGTATTTGAAATTTTCCAGAGCCCGGACCAGGGAGACTAAAAATTCTTCGCGAGTATAATTTTCAAAAACAAAACCATTTCCCTTTCCGGTTTTTGGATCAAAATCAGTAATAGTTTCTGCCAGCCCGCCAGTTTCATGGACAATTGGGATTGAGCCGTAGCGCAAGCTTATAAGCGGAGATAATCCGCACGGTTCAAAGCGAGAGGGCATTAAAAGCATATCTGAGCCGGCGTAAACTTTTGACGCTTCTTCCTCGGTGTAAGGAGTGATAAAAGCAAATTTTTTTGAATATTTTTTGGCAATTTTTTTGAAGGTGTCGGAATATTCTTTTGCTTCTTTCCCGCCGCTTGCGATGATCACGATTTGCAGGGGGAGCTTGAGTAAAGTATCAAGGCCTTCAATCACGAGATTATAACCTTTTTGTTCAGCGAGGCGGCTAGCTAAACCGATCAGAGGAATATTTGTATTTTCTTCCAACTTTAAATTTTTTTGCAGAAAAACTTTATTTTTTTTCTTACGGCGAAGAGAATTCCAATCATAATTTACCGAAATATTTTTATCTATCGTCGGGTTGAAAACAGAATAGTCAATGCCGTTTATAATTCCAAAAAAATCTTTTTGTCGGTGTTGTAAGTTTTTTTCCAAGCCTTGGCCAAACTCCGGCGTCAAAAGTTCCTCGGCGTATTTTTCCGAGACAGTGTTTAGCGCGTCGGAAAAAATAATGGCTCGTTTAGCAAAATTAATTTTTTCCATTGCCTGAGTATGAATTTTAGGCAGGGGAGCTGTCCCGGAATCTCTTTTCTCTGGCGCAAGGCTCCACCAATTTCCACCCATTTGAAAGGCTAAATTATGGATAGTAAAAACCGTGGCAGTTTTATTGAAAAATTTATCTTCGGTATAGGTCGGATCTTTTTTTAACAAATATGGAATAAGGCCAGCGTGCCAATCGTGGCATTGGATTATGTCAGGTTCAAAATTTATCTTTTTCAAAACTTCCAGGGCGGCATAATTAAAAAGAGCAAAGCGAGAATTTTCGCGGGTTGAGCCGTAAAGACTTTGTTTTTTAGAAAAATATTTTTTGTACTCTATAAAATAAATCGGAAGATTTTTTTCTATTTCTCCGCGCCAGAGAGAAATTTTAACTTTTTGGTTTTTGCCGGCGGAAATAGAAAAATTTTTCTCCAATAATGTCAGAGAATATTTTTTGGGGTCTATTAGTTTCCCATAAAACGGAGTGATCACTACAACTTCATTTCCCATTTCGTGAAAAGTCTTTGGCAGGGAGCCGGTTACGTCGGCCAGTCCGCCGGTTTTGGAAAAGGGCGCGACTTCCGCGGCGACTACGGCAATTTTAAGTTTTTTTGTCATATTATTTTGAAGTTGATTCTAAAAAGCCAAGTTCATGCGAGGCAAGAATAAACATAGCATGCGACCAGACAAGCGGGTAAACGCCAACTCTGAAATCCTCAAAAATTTGTTCAGGAATAAATCCTTTAAATTTTTCAATTCTTTCTAAGACCCAGTTGTAATATGCTAAAGCTTTTTTCCGATCACCTCGTTTTGACCAATAAATCGCCATCCAAAAATTTAGGAGCGGCCAGGCACCGCCGCCCTCCTGGGCCGATCCTTCTCCGTCAAAATAATCTTGTTCAAAGCGATGTACTCCGCCGTTAATAACAATTTTCTCTTCCATTTTGGCGATAGTGTTTATCATCCGCTCGTCAGCCGACTCACAAATATTAAAAGGCCAAACCAGACCGAGAAGTGAGGAATCAACATTTTTATCGGAAATTTTTCCTTTATTGCGATAAAAATATTTTTCGGCTGGGCTGTAGGCGTCGTTTATTTTCTCAATCATCTGCATTGCTTCTTCTTTCCAAAGGGGATTAGGAATAATTTCATGCGCCAAAAGCAAGCCGCGAGCGCAGGCGGCCAAAGAATAAGTAAAGTTATTTTCTATTGTAGTTGAAGTCTGGCGGTGTGGTTCTTCCCAAAGATCAACTGTGTGCGGTTTGAAATAAGTCTTGTTCCAGTTTGCGGTCAGCCCGTCGGCCAGCCGCTCAATCAGACCTTTAAATTTTTTGGCTTTTTCCAAATCATTTTTAAAATGTTCGTGAATTGCCCAAAGGATTGAGCCGGCCTGGTCAATTTGAAGAACGCGTCCCATGCTGCCAAATTGGCCATTGGTAGAATAATTGGCGTAGAGTAATTTATCTTTTTTAAAATCTTTTGGGCGATTGTAGAGCCAGTCAAAAAAAGGCTCTTGGATAGGGATTTTCAAAAGATCTGCGGCTACACAAATGTAACTCGCGTCGCGCGGCCAGACCCAGCGGTAATTTGCCGCTTCGCGAGGATAATAAGTTTGGTCAGTGTTTGTTGCCACAATTGCGCCATTTTCCAGAGCCGAATCGCGGATAACTTCGCGGGAAGTTTCAATCAATTTTTGAATTTGTTTTTCGGAAACTTTAGTAATTTTAGTTGCCATAAATTATTTAGTAATGAAATTATTGGAACCGGCAATGGCAAGGGCCAGAGCATCGGCCGCGTCGTCGGGTTTGGGAATTTCTTTAAGATTCAAAAGAATTTTTACCATTTTTTGTATTTGCCCCTTTTCCGCCTTGCCGTAGCCGGTGATAAATTGCTTGACCTGAAGCGGGGTGAACTCAAGAATTTTCAAATTTTTTTCCGCAGCGGTCAAAATCACAACCCCTCTTGCCTGGCCGACGTCAATCGCGGTTTTGGTATTTTTACAAAAAAAGATTTTTTCCACGGAGCAAATTTCGGGTTTATATTTTTTAATGAGATAAACCAACTCTTCGCGGATTTTTTTTAACCTTTTGGGAAAAGTTAAACCTGCGGACGTGGAAATGCACCCGTAATCAATCATGCAAAGATTTTTATTTTTTTCTTCAATTACTCCAAAGCCGGTTCTCGCGAATCCCGGGTCAATTCCTAAAATTATCATAACATTTTTATTAAGTGGCGTGAATCTAGTTATTTATAAACGATCCAGAGGACTTTTAATATTTTTTAAATTTTGTGAACTGACTTTGGTGTAAATTTGCGTGGTCTCGAGCCGTTTATGCCCAAGCAATTCTTGAATGTATCTGATATCGGTCCCGGCTTCCAGGAGATGAGTGGCAAAACTGTGCCGAAGAGTATGGCAAGAAACATTTTTCAAAATTCCGGCCAGTCCGGCAGCTTTTTTTACGATTTTTTCCGCGCTCACTGGTGTTAGATGTCCTTCATCTCCCGAACCGGTAAATAAATAATCGCCGGGTTGTTTTAATTTTATCTGTTGCAATAAAATCGGCGATAATTTTTCCGCCAAAAGCGTATAGCGATCTTTCCGTCCCTTACCCTGATAAACGCGCAGCATTTTTCTGTCCAAATCGATGTCACCCATCTTGATTTTTATTGTTTCGCTCACCCGAAGTCCGGCCGAATACATCAAAGAGATTAGAAATTGGTGTTTGGGATTTGAGGTGGACGAGATCATCTTTCCTATTTCTTCTTGGCTCAAAACAACCGGCAGATAGTTTGATTTTTTGGCGTGTTTAATATCAAAAAAGAATCTTCTTTTTAAAATTTGGCTGTAGTAGAATTTTAGAGCATTGATGGCAACATTCACGGTGGAACTGGCGGAATTTTTGGTTGTTAAATGTTCTAAATATTTTCTAATATCTTCGTTTGATACTTCTTTTGGGCTCTTTTCAATAAATTTGAGAAAAAGGCGGTTATAAAGACAGTAAGAATTAACGGTTCTTGGGCTAAACCCGCGGATTTTTAATTCCCTTTCAAGATTGTACAGGGGGTCGCGTTCAAGCGTTGTAGTTTTACTTGGTTTTTGGTAAAATGTATTCATAACCCGTTTGTGATTACATCTAAATAATACCATAACAAAGGGATTAAGCCAAAAAGTCAATTAGTTTATATAAAACACGTTATACGCAATTCAAAAAATATTTTTCTTTTAATAAGGAATTTTGACAGGCTTTTAAAAAAGGGGAATAAATTTGTTTTTTTATTTATTATAGAGGGGGAAGATGGATATTTTTTGTTCCGTACCTCCACAAAAAATAATTATTTATAAAAGGGGTAATAAGGTGTTTTCTCCGCTCCGCTACGAAAACGATTTATTTATAAGGGAAAAACGAATACAATAACATTACTTAACTTGGATTCAAAACTATGGCAAATTCTAAAGAAGCAAAAGCACGAATAAAGATAAATAAACTCCTTGAAGACGCAGGGTGGAGATTTTTTGATAATGGAAAAGGGCAAGCAAATATTTCACTTGAACCAAATGTTAAAATTACTCAAAAAGACATCGACGCTTTTGGTGAAGATTTTGAATCTACAAAAAACGGCTTTATTGATTTTTTATTGCTCGATGAAAAAGGTTTTCCACTTGTTATTTTGGAAGCCAAAAAAGAAGACAAAAATCCATTAGACGGGAAAGAACAAGCGAGAAAATATGCTCATACTGAAAACGCTCGCTTTGTTATTCTCTCAAACGGCAATCTGCATTATTTTTGGGATTTGGAACGGGGCGATCCTGAAATTATCACGGAATTTCCAACACAAGAATCTTTGAAGCACAGGCAAGATTTCAAACCAGACAATCAGCGTTTAGCAGATGAGGACGTCAAAGATGATTATATTGCATTTACGCAAAATCCAAACTTCAAAGATGATCCTCGCTATCTCAATAAAGAAACCCAAAAACAGTATCTTTGGGATGAAAATTTGAGGATTTTGCGCCCGTATCAACTTAAAGCAGTTCACGCTTTGCAAAAATCCGCCGAAGGTGGAAATGATCGTTTTCTTTTTGAAATGGCAACAGGAACAGGGAAAACACTTATTTCCGCCGCAATTATCAAACTATTTTTAAGAACAGGAAATGCAAAAAGAATTTTGTTTTTGGTTGATCGTTTGGAGTTGGAAGATCAAGCACATAAAAACTTTGTCCGATATTTGAGCAATGACTTTTCCTCTGTTATTTACAAACAAAATCGTGATGACTGGAAAAAGGCAGAAGTGGTTATTACAACCGTTCAAAGTCTTTCATCTCAAGACAAATACAAAAAACTATTTTCACCAACTGATTTTGATTTAGTTATTGCCGATGAATCACACCGAGCAATCGGAGGAAACTCGCGTGCAGTTTTTGAATATTTTGTCGGGTATAAATTGGGCTTAACCGCAACACCAAAAGACTATTTGAAAAATATTGATCCACAAAAGTTATCACAAAAAGACCAGCGAGCTTGGGAAAGACGGCAATTACTTGATACATATACAACTTTTGGCTGTAAAAATGGTGAGCCAACTTTTCGGTATAGCTTGCTGGATGGCGTACGAGAAGGATTTTTGATCAATCCTATTGTTTCAGACGCTCGAACAGACATCACAACAGAATTGCTTTCAGAAAAAGGCTATGCAGTTATGGTTGAAGACGAAGAAGGTGGCGAAAGCGAAGAAACATTTTTCCAAAAGGATTTTGAAAAGAAATTCTTTTCCGAAAAGACAAATCGCGTCTTTTGCCAAACATTTATCGAAAATTCTCTAAAAGATCCAATAAGCGGTGAAATTGGCAAGAGTATTATATTTTGCGTAAGTCAAAAACACGCTTCAAAAATCACTCAAACACTCAATCAAATGGCGAGCCAGCTTTGGCCTGATAAACACAATTCCGATTTTGCCGTGCAAATAACTTCCAATATTACGGATAGTCAGCAATTCACAATCAATTTTGCAAACAACAACTTGAACGGACACACCAAGTTTCTGGAAAACTATAAATCAAGTAAATCAAGAATTTGCGTAACCGTTGGAATGATGACGACTGGTTATGATTGCCAAGACATTTTGAATCTTGCCCTTATGCGCCCCGTCTTTTCGCCGACTGATTTTATCCAAATCAAAGGACGAGGAACAAGAAAATTCACTTTTGAATATACCGATGAATATGGCGAAAAGCACAAAGCAACAAAAGACCATTTCAAATTTTTCGATTTCTTCGCTAACTGCGAATATTTTGAAGAAAAGTTTGATTATGATGAAGTATTGCAATTGCCTATCAAGCAAAAAGGAACAGGCGGAGAAGGTCCTGTCGGAGTTGATATTGATGAAATAGAAGTTTTTAATCCCGACAAAGTAAAATCCATCACCGAAACACCTGTTGGAATCGAGGGAATGAAAGTTGATCGAAAACTTTTTGAAAAAGCCCGCGAGGAATTGCAAAAGGATCCCGAAGTAAAATCTGCCGTGGAAAACGAGCAATGGGATAAAGCCGTGCAGATTATGCGCGATAAATATGAAGACAAACCGCAATTATTCTTGAATCTTGAGAAAATCCGCAAGAGCGAAAATCTTGATCGCCGAATTTCTTGGCGTGAATTTTTGGAACGAGCTTTTGGTTTGATTGATATTTTCAAATCCAAAGATGAAAAATTGGAAGAAGAATGCGAAAAATTTATTTCAATCTACAAACCCGAAAGCAAATATGTTCCGCATATCAAAAACTATCTAAAAGCATATGTTACGAGCGAATATTTTAGAAATGAAATAAATAATCAACGATTTCCGAGAGAATTTGCTGGATTTACAATGGCAGAATTTAAACAATTGAACGGCTGGCGGGAAACTGTTCCTACTTATGTAAAAGACTATGTTCCCGTTAATGTTTATATGAGGTAACCAAAAAATTATTATGCTTGATACAACCACAAAACGAAAACTTGATTCTGCCCGACAAATTCTTGTCGGCAAAGTTCCTGATCCAAAAGCGCAGGTTGAGCAAATCACCACTGCTCTTATCTATAAGTTTATGGATGATATGGATAAGGAAAACGAAGATGTTGGATTAAAAACTCAATTTTTCGTTGATGATTGGAAAAAGTTTTCGTGGACGAAAATTCTTGATAATAAACTTTCTGGGCAAGACCGCCTTGATTTGTATGTTCAAGCAATTACGAATATGTCTAAAAATCCACATATTCCGCAATTG
>JAHIRI010000029.1 GCA_018818855.1 Patescibacteria group bacterium | reverse complement strand
ATGATCTTCTGACAATCCGCGGAAAACGCGAAGAAGACGCCGATATTCGCTCCTCCGATTTTCTCTACCGCGAATGTTATTGGGGCGGTTTTTCAAGAACAATTGTCTTACCACAAAACGTAAAAGCAGATAAAATAAAAGCGACTTTAAAAAACGGGCTTCTGACAATTGTTTTACCAAAAGCAATTTCCGACGCGCAGATTAAAGTTAAGGAGGAATTTTAAAAATCTTACGAAATTACGAAAGATTTACGAAACGTACGAAAACTAAATATGAATAAATTTATAAAAGCGGCAATTGACCGGTTTGAGGGCGACTCTGCTGTTATTAAAACCGAAGACGGACAAGAAATTATTTGGCCAAAACAAGATTTACCAGAAGATGCGAAAGAAGGCACGGCCGTCCGCCTCTCGGTTTCCACAAACCAATCTGATGAAGAAGAAAGAACCAAGCTGGCTAAAACTCTTCTGAATGAAATTTTACAAAACAAAGATGGGCAAAAAGGAAATTAAACAATCGCCAGATCCAGTTTTACAAAAAACAACCGCGGAACTTCCGAAAAAATTTGTCGTCAAAAAATGGCTTAAAATTATAATCGCCATTTTTTTGTTGCTTGTCGTTCTACCAACCGGCACAGCATTTGCTTTTGAAAAAATATTTTCCAATAAAATATATCCCGGCATAAAAATCAATGACTTAAAACTTGGGGGAAAAACCAAGGAAGAAGCATTGGTGGCGCTCCGGGAAGCAACGAAGAAATTTAATGAAGCAGGAGTTGTTTTTGTTTATCAAAATAAAACGGCTTCGCTTGTTCCGCTCGTCACGGCGGCAAATGATCCTGACCTCTCCCGAACAATTTTTTCCTTGGAAAATGAGAAAACCGCGGAAGAGACCTTTACTCTCGGCCGCGACAAAAATTTTCTGGTCAATTTGGGAAACCAAGTTAAATTTCTACTGCTCGGAAAAGACATTCCTTTGAAATACCAAGTTAATGAGGAAGAAATGATAAAAGTTTTAAAAGAGAGTTTTGGTTATCTGGAAAAAGAACCGAAGAACGCGGCAATTCAATTTACCCAGAATGGTAATGAGACGCAAGTTTCAGTCAGCACCGAAGAAGACGGATGGACTTTTGATTATTCATCGGCCATTAATAATGCTTTCTCAAAAATTTCCCAACTGATTGACTCCCCCACTTCCCTTAAATTAACTGCGGAAAAAGCAAAAATTAAAAAAGATGAAACTGCCCTCGCCGCCGACCGGGCAAAAAAATTAGCTGGGCTTTGTTTTCTGGCCCTGGGGGAAACAAAAAAAACTTGGGTTTTAAAACAAGATGAAGTCAGAGAATATCTTGAATTCCAGCCGGCCAAAGACGGCTTAACAGTCGGACTGAATAAAGAAAAAATTGAGGAATATTTAAAAACTCTCTCAGAGGAAATAGACATCCTCCCACAAAATGCGAAATTTACTATAGAGAATGGCGTGGTTAAAGAATTCCAACTTCATCAGGGAGGAAAAAAATTAAATATTGAAGCAAGCTATGATCTTTTAAATAATTATGTATTAAATTTTGACGAAACAAAAATCCCAACTTCCTGCGCAAAAAATCCCGCACCAAACAAGGAAGAAATTATCCAGATGATTGTGACCATTACCGCGCCGCAAGTCCCGATTGGCAGTATTAATAATTTAGGAATTCAAGAATTGGTAGGAACTGGCACGTCAAATTTCGCCGGTAGCCCGGTTAATCGCCGCCATAATATTAAAGTCGGGGCGGCAAAATTAAACGGTGTTTTAATCGCCCCCGGAGAAGAATTTTCTTTAAATAAAACTTTAGGAAATATTGATGGTTCGACTGGTTATCTCACGGAACTTGTTATTAAGGGCGATAGAACTATCCCCGAATATGGCGGCGGCCTTTGCCAGATTGGTACCACCACTTTTCGCGTGGCGCTTGACGCCGGCTTGCCTATCCCCGAACGACGATCACATTCTTACCGTGTGGTCTATTACGAACCAGCTGGAATGGACGCGACAATTTACAGCCCGAGCCCGGACTTAAAATTTGTAAACGACACGCCTGCTTATCTTTTGATGCAAACAAAAATTAATGGCGATGAATTAACTTTTGAACTTTGGGGTACGCCCGACGGACGGAAAGTAGAAATGACTACTCCTAAAGTTTATAATTTTGTGAGCCCTGGCCCAACTAAAATTATTGAAACCACTGACCTCGCCCCGGGCGTTAAAAAATGCACCGAGCGAGCGCATACCGGAGCAGATGCATCTTTTGATAGAACTGTTACCTACAAAAATGGCGAGATAAAAACTGAAACCTGGACAAGTCATTATGTTCCCTGGAGCGCAGTTTGTTTAGTCGGGAAAGAGCCGGCTCCACCGCCGACAGAATCGCCAACGCCCGAAACTTCGCCGTCCGGAATCCCCGACCCGGCTTTGAATCCTCTTACTTTTTAAATTAAAAAACCGCCGAGAATCTGCAGACAAGAGAGTTATTCCCGCGTTTTGCCGAGCCAAAGCCAGGCGAACGCAGGATTAACCCCCGTGCTTGTCGTGTCTGCAGGTTTCCGGTGGTTTTTTTGTCCGAACAATTTATCATATCATATATAAAAATCTTGTCAAGCCCCGTAGTGAAATCTCGACAAGCCCGCCCTGCGGGCCATATAAAGCAAAAAGATAGTAAATTTTTATTGCGCGGCATAAAATCTAAAACATTATAAAGATATTAGTAAAGTCGAAATTCTACTACGGGGCAAGGGGGCGAAAGCCCCTTTTTAAAATATCCCCTAAATCCTTCTCGATAAACTGATAAGTAAGAGAGGTCAAGGGACTAGATAAAAAACGGGCGAACCTACTCCATCACGTGCGACGTGACTTCGCAGATCCGCCCTGGACCTATTTCACTTGTTCGTGTTCTATGTCATCCCTCCTACATCGTTCCGTCGGCGAAGACTCCTCCCCTCGCCGTCGCGGCCATGACGTTACCATCAAGACCGACGTCGTGTTCCTCGCCGGAATGGTCGCCCGAACACCCGAAACGGGTGCAAATCCAGCGCTTCCCCGTACCGTCTCGCCCACGCGGATACCTCACATCAACAGTCACTACCTTCGCTCCGCAAAGCCGGCAGTCCGGGGTCTTCTCGGCCTCAGGCAAAGCCTTCAGGCAATGTGGACAGGAAAGACGCAGAACCGGTCCCGGCCTTCCCGGGACAATTACAACGGGAGGCACAAAAAGCTTTTCGAAACGATCGCGCACGGCCGAGACATAAGCAAGATGTACCCCGTTGTACAGATCCGGATCTTCATGGCACCACATGAGCCGCACCGACGGGAAATTCCCTTCGGTATTGAGCCCAGGCACCATAAGCGAAGGCCTGGGCACGAGCAGCAACTCGTGACAGTGCGGACAAGCGGCCACGATCACGTTCTCGTTGGCGGCCAACTCCTGGCACTTCGGACAGTGAAATCCATCCGGCCGGAAAGTCATCACTACGTCATCATGCACCCGGCAAACCCTCAACTCGTCTTCTCTTCCCATTTCTCCTCCTCCCGGCGCCTCTTGCGCCCATCCCAATTTCCCTCCCCAAAATAACGGCGAAATTATTCGCGACTATTTTGGAAAGAAAACTCTCCTCTTTTAAAAAGAAAACTGACCGCACTTGGCGGCCAGTTCATTTTTAATTAAGAAAGATTAAAAACGCCTCGACCGCCTTGGGCCAGTAATAATGCTAATCAAAATAGAAATCTTCTCAACTATCATATAAAAATATTCTATACGATCCCCGAAAATCCGTCAACTAAATTCCCGCCGCCGCCAAGACGGGTGGAATTCATCTTTAACCACTAAATCAAAAATCCAATAATCAAAAGCGCAACAATATTCAGAACTTTAATCATCGGATTGATTGCCGGTCCGGCCGTATCTTTGTAAGGATCGCCGACCGTATCGCCAGTCACCGCCGCCTGATGGGCAAAAGAACCCTTGCCGCCATAATTTCCTTCTTCAATAAATTTTTTGGAATTATCCCAAGCCGCGCCGCCTGATGTCATGGAGATGCCGACAAAGATACCTGTCACAATACTGCCGACCAATAATCCCCCCAAAGCTTTTGGTCCTAAAAGCAAACCAACTAAAATCGGCGCGACAACCGGCAAAAGCGCCGGAACAATCATCTGGTGAATTGCTGATTTTGTAACGATGTCCACGCAAGCTGCATAATCGGCCTTAGCTGTCCCTTCCATCAGACCAGGAATTTCTTTCCACTGACGTCGAACTTCATCAACCACTTTTCCGCCGGCTATGCCAACCGCTCTCATTGCCATTGAGCCAAATAAATATGGGAGTAAACCGCCGATAAATAATCCGGCAATAATTTTTGGGTCAGATAAATCAAAAACACTATCTTTAAATCCGAGTGCCGTTATTTCGTGGACATAAGAAGCAAAAAGCACAAGCGCCGCCAATCCGGCCGAAGCAATGGCATAGGCCTTAGTCACGGCTTTGGTCGTATTGCCAACCGCATCAAGCGGATCAGTTATATCACGAACTTCTTTTGGAAGTCCGGCCATTTCCGCAATGCCGCCGGCGTTGTCAGTAATTGGACCAAAGGCATCAATCGCCACAATAATTCCGGTCATTGACAACATTGTCATAACTGCAATCGCCACACCATAAATTCCCGCGAACCAAAATGAAAATAAAATTCCTGCGACAATCAAAAGGACCGGCATGGCCGTTGATTCCATAGACATCGCAAGACCGGTAATGATGTTTGTCCCGTGTCCGGTCGTTGAAGCTTTAGCAATTTCCTGCACCGGCCGATATTTTTTTGAAGTGTAATATTCGGTAATGGCCATCATGCCAAAAGTTATAACAATACCGACGAGCGACACGACATATAGTTTCCAAACTTCAAACGATCCATTGCCTTTCATTAACCAAGCGGTAATCGGATAAAAGGCCGCCGCCGCCAAAACCGCGCTCGCGACAAGTCCTTTGTAAAGTGCGCCCATGATCGCCTGCTTTTTTCCAAGACGGACAAAAAAGGTTCCAATGATTGAGCAAAAAATGGAAACTCCGCCAAGAACCAACGGATAAATCAAAGCATTCTGAAAATCTGGCAAAAGAAGCGTGCCGAGCAACATCGCTGCAATCGCCGAAACCGCGTAAGTTTCAAACAAGTCCGCAGCCATGCCCGCGCAGTCGCCAACATTATCACCAACATTATCAGCAATCACCGCCGGATTTCTTGGATCGTCTTCCGGAATGCCGGCTTCAACTTTTCCAACTAAATCAGCACCGACGTCAGCGCCCTTGGTATAAATTCCTCCACCCAAACGAGCAAACACTGAAATTAACGAACCGCCAAATCCCAAACCAATCAAAGCCTTAACCGCGTCAGCCGCATCTTGCTTAAATCCATAAACTAGCAACATGAAAAATCCCGTCACAGACAAAAGCGCCAAACCAACAACAAGCATGCCAGTCACTGTGCCGCCGCGGAAAGCGACGTTCAGGGCATTTTTCAAACCGCTCTTTGCCGCCTCGGTTGTCCGGACATTTGCCCGCACAGAAATATACATCCCAAGGTAGCCGGCCAGAGCCGAAGCCGCCGCGCCGACCAAAAATCCGAGCGAGGCGTAAATTCCGAGGAAGAGCAGCAGAACAAATAATACGGCCGCGACAATCGCCACGGTCTTGTACTGCCGGTTCAAATATGCCTTGGCTCCTTCTTGAATAGCCTTGGCAATTGATTGCATTTTTTCATCTCCGGTCGGAAGTTTTAAAATCCATCGCATGAGAATAAACCCAAAAACGATGGCCAAAATCGCCGCGCCTAGAGCAAAAAACAAAGAGGTCAACATAGTTTTTCTTAAAAATTAATCTTTAATTACTTCATTAAATTTACATTAAAATCGTTAAATTGTAAAGAGTAAAAACCCAACCCCTACTCTGTCATTCCCGCGAAAGCGGGAATCCATAAATAATTCACTGGATCCCCGGGTCAAGCCCGAGGATGACATGCTAAAACAAATAAAAAAGACTCCCGCAAAGTTGTTACACCTTGTGGGAGTCGAAGTCCGTTCCACCCGACTCTCTCGGCTTACACCGAGATAATCGGGATGAAGTTCGAACTACGCGGCGTCCTTGCGGACAGCCAAGTATCGGTAGTCTTTTCCCCAGTTTCTTTTGTCAGCCGAGTAGAAGCTCAGGATGCGCCCAGTGCCAGAAAAGCACAAGTCGACAAAGTCGCGGGGGCCGTAGCCGAGCACAAAGCAGGAACCAGGGGCCACAATAGGAAACTTCTCTTGAAGCTCGGGGCGGCTAGCACCCAAAGCCAGAAGTTCTTCGATTTTGGCCGGACGAAGTCCACGGCAGCTGAGTTTCGCGAGAGCGACGTCTGTCGAGACCACCTTGTTCAGATGGGCAAGGATGAATTCACGTTCCACCTCACCCTCACCCGAAACCGAGAAGCAATCAGCTTCAATGGACGAGTGCACCCATTTGTAGCAACCAGCGATGATGATCTGCTCCGATGAGAGGTCATAGTCCACGGTCACCTTGAAGATGCCGAGCTCCTCGTCCTCCCCCTCGATCAGCGCCTGCACCTGCTCGGCCGAGATCGCCCCCTTCCGGGCTTCCTCCACGAGCCGCAGGTACTTGCCGAGCGGATCCGCCTCGACGATCCCGAACACGGCCGGAATCTTCCACGTAGGAATCTGCCCGCGCTGGATCCGGTAGCCGAGTTCCATGAGTTGTGCCGACGACGCCCTTGCCATCTTCTCTTCTCCTCCCTCGCCAACCGGTAGTTCAGACAGAGTAAGGAACACCATTGCCCTCACCAAGCCCGATTCGCCGGAAGGCAAGACCAGCCGGGAAACCATTCCCAGCCTTGTTTTGATTCTTTATCGTTCGAGTGAGGACTTTAGTCCGAGTCGAGAACCGCTTCTCGACTTCGCTTCGCTCCGCTCGAAGAATAATAAGACCAAAATAAGGCCGCGAATAAACTTAATTTACTAACAATTCATAGTAACACATTTTCGCCCGTTTGTCAACCCAAGGTTGACTCCCAGCCCCCTTTCTGATATACTTACAATTGAATTATCTATGGCTCAAAATGCTTTATTCTTGCTGAAAAAAGCTGGCATCAAGATTTTGGTTGGCCTCTTGAACGGACTAGTACATCTAAAAAACCTCATCGTTTTTATCCTGACTTGGACAGTCATAAAACCACTTTCGTGGTTTAGCAAAACTGTCCTTTTTTCATTTGCGGTAAAAATCTATAAATTCGCCCTTTTTATAAAAATCCGATCATGGGATAAAATTTATGGGCCGATTAAAGTTAAAATTATTTATCCCCTCACCCGCCGCTACGTCACGCACTCGATTATTGCTTTGATAACTTTACTCTCTGTCGCTTCCAGTTTAAGCGCCAAGGCCGCCTCGCTTGAAAATGCTGAACAAGTTGGCCAAAAAACAATTCTCTACGCCCTTTCTTATCAGGGCGACTATGAATCTCTTGGCTATGTTCAGGAAACCGCGGATTCAACCGGCATAACTAAAACAACAAATTATCTTGGATCAGATCTGGGAACTACTTCATTGGCTTCAAATTTAGGGACTGATGATCTTGTTGGCGAATTGCCTATTGCCTCGGTCGGCGATGAGGGCGCGCTCTTAAATCCAAACTTGCCTTCTTCCATAAATGAATCCACTCGAACCAAAGTTATTGAATATCAAGTTGAAGGAGGCGACTCTATCGGCACCATCGCGGAAAAATTTGGCATCAGCGTGAACACGGTCCTCTGGTCCAATAATTTAACGAGCCGCAGCACAATCCGCCCCGGAGATAAATTAGTGATTTTGCCGACGAGCGGCGTTTTACATAAAGTTAAAAGCGGTGACACAGTAGACAAGATTGCCAAATATTATAGTTCTGAGTCGGAAAAAATATTATCCTTTAATGCCCTGCCCGACGCGAGCGATATTAAAATCGGTGAATATTTGGTTGTCCCTGACGGCAAGGTCCCACCTCCGGCTCCAATCCCGCAGTCCACCATTGCTAGCAGAAACACTGTTAACATTCCTTCATCATCAATTGTCCCAACCGGCGGAAAATTACTCTGGCCAAACGGCTGCAGTCGCATTTCCCAATATTTTGGCTGGCGCCACACTGGTGTTGATATTGCCTGTCCGGCTGGAACTTCAATCCGCGCCGCCGATGACGGCGTTGTTACCCGCGTCCAATATATCAACACTGGTTATGGGCATAACGTTATGATTGATCACGGCGGAGGAGTTGTAACTCTTTATGGCCACATGACTAAAATTTATGTTGAGCCAGGAGAAACAGTTAAGCGAGGCCAAGAAATCGGGCTTGAGGGTTCTACCGGACGATCCACTGGACCACATTTACATTTTGAAGTCAGAATCAACGGAAAATTTTATAACCCCCTGAATTACATTAAATAAATAATCCTTAAAAGGACAGTCTCTCAAAAATAAAAACTGTCCTTTTGTTAATTGCCAATTGTTACTTGTTAATTATTAATTTTACTCTGCCGCCTTGGCCCGATATTGGAGCGCTTCAGCCACATGCGGCAATAAAATTTTTTCTTCGCCGGAAAGATCGGCAATGGTTCTTGAAATTTTTAACAAACGATAATAAGCCCGAGCCGACAAACGCATCTGCGTCACTGCGTTTTTTAAAAATTCCTGACTCGGCCCGTCAATCTGACAAAAATCTTTAATTAGTTTTGACGGCAGCTCGGCATTGGTTAAAACTTTATAACCTTTATACCTTTCTCTCTGTAAACTACGTGCCCGTTCTGCACGTTTTTTAATTTCCGCCGAACTTTCCGCGACCTCTGTCTCGGCTAACTTTTCAAACTTTACCCGCGGTACTTCAATGTGCAAATCAATTCTGTCCAAAAGCGGCCCGGAAATTTTTTTCTGATATCGTAAAATTGTTGATGGCGAACAAGTGCAAAATTTTTCCGGATCAGTATTAAAACCGCAGGGACAAGGATTGCGCGCCGCGACCAAAATAAATTTTGCGGGAAATTGTAAACTGCCAGAAGCGCGGGAAATTGTCACGACGCCATCTTCAAGCGGCTGACGCAAACTTTCGAGTACAGCACGATTAAACTCAGGAAGTTCGTCCAAAAATAAAATGCCGCGATGAGACAAGCTTACCTCCCCTGGCCGCGGCCAAGTCCCGCCGCCCACAAGAGAAACATTCGAAGCAGTGTGATGCGGACTCCGAAACGGCCGACGAATCATAAGCGGCAAATCCGGCGGCAGAAGCCCGGCTACAGAATAAACTCTCGTCACTTCCAACGCTTCATCAATTGTAAGCGCGGGCAAAATTGACGGCAAAGTTTTTGAAAGTAAAGTTTTCCCCGAACCCGGCGGACCGGACATTAAGAGGTTATGCCCGCCGGCAGCGACAATTTCCAGGGCGCGTTTTGCATACTCCTGGCCGCGCACAAAGGCCATATCAAAATTTTCTTCATCAGCTGAAATAGTATTCCCAAAATCAAAAGGTTCTTCGCAGGAAAACGGTGCGATTAAATTTTTTCCCGCCAAATGAGCCGCCAATTGAAAAATATTTTTTACGGGAATAATTTCTAAATTTTCAATCAAGCTGGCTTCACGGGCGTTAGTTTCGGGAACATACAAAATTTTTATCCCACGCGCTCGGGCGGCGGCGGCAACGGCCAAAATTCCGTTCACCGGCCGCAAAATTCCATCCAGCGCCAACTCTCCGACAAAAAGCGCGTCGGGACAAAGAAGATTCTCTACAACTTTCTTCTCCGGCAAAATTTCTAAATTTTTTATCTTGCTCTCCTCCGTTTTTGGGGGCAGTATTAAAAATTTTGAAGCCAAAAGAATTGCGACGGCAATGGGTAGATCATAAGACGGACCTTCTTTTTTTAAATCCGCCGGAGCGAGATTTACCGTAACGCGCGTTCTCGGAAACGGCAAATCACTGTTCTTTATCGCCGCCCGCACTCGTTCACGCGATTCCTGCACGGCCATGTCCGGCAAGCCGACGATTGTAAAATGACTTAGCCCCGGAGAAATGTCGGCTTCAACTTCTACAAGCTCGGCATCCAACCCGACAATCGCCGCGGATAATATTTTTGAAGACATAATTTAAAATTTTTTAATTCTGGGCCGTTTCCGACTTTTTCTTTAAAAATTCCGACAACAAAACTAAACCAACGCCGCTCACAATAAAAACATCTGACAAATTAAAGATTGAATAATTAAAAAAACTTAAAAAATCAATCACAAAACCAAAATATAGCCGATCAATCAAATTACTAACTGCACCGACAACAATCAAACTCAAAGAAAAAATTATAAAAATATTTTTCTGCCGGTAATTTTTTGCGACGAGCCAAAGAAGCGCCGCTAAAATTATAAAAATCAAGCTATACATCAACCATTCGGGCAGAGCAATATTAAAAATCAAATTAAAATTTTTATATAATCTAAAACCAACAAATTTTTCCGAAAACAAAAAAACTCCCCCCTCGGGAATTTGGAGCGCCAACCATTTTGTCAGACGGTCGGCCAAAAACAAAATGCTTATCAAAAAATTGATAAGCATTATTTTGCGAATAAATGACATTCTTGCTAAACCTTATTTACTAAACTTGGATTTACATTCCATACAGGCAGAAGATGCTGGACGCGCCTCGAGTCTATTAGGATCAATCACCTTTCCGCAATACTTACAAATACCATAAGTTCCCTCTTCAATGCGTTTTAGGGCACCATTCACATCGCGCAGGGATGACTCCAAGGTCCGCTCCAAAGTTAAATTGTCACTATAAGTAGCAACCTCAGCGGCATTTTCGTCTTCCGTATCACCAATGGTTGGAAAGTTGGCGTCGTAGTCGGACGCGTTATGCGGATTTTTTTTGGTAAATTGGGACAGCTCCTTTTCCAAGCGTGCTTTTTCCTCTAAAAGCTGATCTTCGATTTTCTTTAAAAATTCTTTATCAAGATTACTTTGTACTGCCATAAATTTCTTATTATTTTTTTAATATAAAGGGGATTTTTTTATAATATCCTCTTTAAATTAAGTATATAACAATATTAAATAATTTTCAAGCACAAATATTGTTCTCTGCCGCGGGGCCGCGGGCCAAATCGTTGCGCTTTCAACTTTAAAAGGGCGCAACTGCGCCCTTATATAATATAAATAAATGGCCGTTGCGCCCTTGTGCCCCCTTGACACACCCTTTTGTCCTCCGGAGAGGATTAAAGAGATACCGGTCTTGGGGGAAGGAACGCTTTTTGCTGACTTCAAAGCGAAGAGCTCCTCTACCGTTCTTGTGGTGAATTCCAGAGGGGAACGCACCTAAAAGATAATTTTTGTTTTTGTTTTAGGGTCAGGCCTTGCCAGCTGAAGACCTATGACGAAGAGTAGAGAAGAGAGAAATTAGGCCAACTCGCCATGCAATTTTTACCGCTTCCTGATTTTTATTGCGCGATACCATTGCTGGCTCAGCCGAATGTCTCTGGTTTTAATGTTCTATAAATATTATACCACGAAAATACCCTTCTTGTCAATCCTCAAACTTTGGCTTATTTAAAAGAAAAAATATTTTTTAAACTAAAATGAATAGCAACTTATCCCCAAAAGAACCCTATCTTTGTTAACAAGTTATCCACACTTCTCTCCTAAAGAGATGCCTTATCCCCAACAGACGGGCTAACCTCGAAAATTATCCCGCTAAAATCCGGTGTTACCCATTTTAACCAGCTCAAGATCAACTCTCCCAAACTTTTACCATAGTAATCAGGCCTGTGGCGAGCATTGGACAAAAAATATTGAAAAATTTCCGTTGAATTACTAATCATTACTTTCTGATCTTTTCTGCCAACTAAAAATTCTTGATTTAGAGCCCCCACAGAAAGATAATGCACTGGCACGCCGCCAATCTGTTCATCTTGAAAAACAAAAATATCGGGATTGGCAAAAAGTTCTTTAACTTTTGTTCCGTCAGACAAAGTTTTTTCTTGAATTTCCGGCAGAAGAACCGCCAAATCATCTTTTATTATTTCTTCCATGCTATTTTTTAGATATTTATCATCCGAAATAGATAAAAAATTAAAATCAACCAAGTTCCGCGGCGATTCTATCCTACCTTTCGGAACCACAACTAATTTATTACTTGACCAAAAATCAGAAAACCAAAGCATGGCGCGGAAATCTTGAACTTTAAAATTTTCTCCGAAATAAATTTGAGCTAAAGAATGCCGCTGCGCTCTCTTAAAGGCGACCAACCTCATTTCATCGTCAGCCAAAGATTTTTTTTCTTGGCTTAAAGCCGCCACTACTTCCCCAAGACCAAATCTTGAATTGGAAATTATCACCCTCCCATCATCTCTAAAAATATAATGATAGTTTAATTCTTCCAATTTATTTTTAAGCGAATCAAAATTCTGATTATCCGCCTGACCAAGGAAAATAAAATCCGCAAAATCTGGCAAAATTGCGAAACCAACTCTTTCAACCTCTGGGGTAACAACTTCTTCCAAGAATTTGGTTTGCTCTGCCGCTTCGCCAGAAAGAGTCGATCTCGTGATTGCCCAAAGCCAAGCATCGTCCGCTCCGGAGCTAAAATCACTCTGCCAATATACTACGGCTTCTCTGGGCACGGATTCCAAAAAATTATCTTTCTCCAAAAAATTAAAATAAAACCAAAAAGAAAATCCTGCAAAACTCGCGAGGACAAAAAACCCTGCTCCGATAAGCAAGGTTTTTGTTTCGGTTAGCGACGTAAGGCGAGAGAAATGAATTTTTTTTTCATTCCCGAGCCGAGGAGCTAACACAGGCTCTGCCTGTTCTTTTTTGAAGAATTCAAAAAACATTATTTTATCTTCAGCTCTAATTATCTTCTCGGACGATCGTGCTCTCGCGACGCTCCGCCCTGATCGCGGTCGCCATTTTTATCTCCATTTTCCTGCAACCGTTTAATGGAAAGATCAACTCTACCTTGTTCATCAATCTTAATAACTTTCACGCGGACGACATCACCTATTTTTACAATGTCAGTCACCTTTTCTACGCGATATGGCGCAAGTTCGGAAATATGGACTAGCCCGTCTTTATGCGGAAGAATCTCCACGAACGCGCCAAAGTCCAAAATGCGCGTAACCGGTCCTTGATAAATTTCTCCAACTTCAGCTTCCTGCGTCAAGCTCTTAACCCAAGCTACAGCTTTATCAAGCGCCGGCGGCTGAGATGAACAAATCACCACTGTCCCGTCATTATCTATATCGATTGAGACACCAGTCACGTCAATAATTTCATTAATAATTTTTCCACCAGGACCAATGACGTCGCGAATTCTATCCGAATTGATTTTGAAAGAGATAATTCTCGGGGCATATTGGGAAAGTTCCGGACGCGGCGCGGCAATCGCACCCTCTATCACGTCCAAAATTTTCATTCTCGCTTCACGACCCTGTATCAAAGTTTTCTCCACTATCTCCATCGTCAACCCCAGGGTTTTTGTATCCATCTGGATTGCCGTAATGCCGGTCCTTGTTCCAGCGATTTTAAAATCCATGCCGCCCTTGCTGTCTTCCAAATCTTGGAGATCAGTCAAAACTTTGAAATTTCCTTTTTCATCAGATGCGAGACCCATAGCAATGCCAGCCACCGGAGATTTGATCGGCACACCCGCATCCATCAGGGCCAAGGTCGAGGCACAAGCTGAAGCCATTGATGAAGAACCATTTGAACTTAAAACTTCGGAGACAACGCGGATGGTGTAAGGAAAGTCTTCCGTCTTCGGCAAAACCGGAATCAAGGCGCGTTCGGCTAAAGCTCCGTGTCCAATTTCTCGCCGACCGGGTCCGCGCATTGGCGAGGCCTCACCAACTGAAAAAGGTGGAAAATTATAATGATGCATAAATCTTTTTTTGCCGGAAACTTCCATACCATCCAAAGTCTGCTCTTCGCCCGGCGAACCGAGCGTCACCGCAGACAAAACATGTGTATCACCGCGCGTAAAATACCCTGTACCATGCGTACGCGGTAAAAGCGCTACTTCTGCACCAAGCGTCCTGATGTCAGTAAGAGTACGACAATCAACTCTTGTTTCTTTTTCTAAAATTACCCGACTGATTTCCTCTTCAACAATCCCATAGAAAAATCCCATCGCGTCTTTGCGGCGATCTTTTCCAATCCCTTCGCTTTTCAAATATTCTTCAAGGTCGATTTCTAGCCTGTCCAAAACTTCCTGGCGGGAGGTCTTACTTTCTTTTTTACTGTTGAAAAGACAAGTCTCTAATTTCTCGTACAAAAATTCTTTGACTTTGTTTTTTAACCCTTCTTTTTCCGAAGCTCCTTCCGGATCTTCCTCTATAATAGAAATTTTTGTTTTGCCAATCTCTTCACGGACGCTCTCAATCAACTGAACAATTTTTTTCAAGTGTTTCTGCCCAAATTTTATTCCTTCCAAAACATCATTTTCCAAAACTTCATTAGCTCCTGCTTCAAGCATACAAACTTTTTCCTCTGTACCGGCGACAACAATATCCATCGTGCTTTTATTTCGCGCGTCATAAGTCGGATTCAAAACCCACTCACCATTTATCTGACCAACGCGAACCGCGGCAATCGGCCCATTCCAAGGAATATCCGAAATAGAAAGGGCAATTGAAGCGCCAACTAACGCCGGAATATCTGGATCATTTTCCTGATCCCAAGACAAAGTTGAAGCCACAACCTGAATGTCATTTCTCATTCGGTCATCAAAAAACGGCCTGATTGCACGATCAACCAGCCGCGCTGTTAAAATTGCTTCGTCAGTCGGACGGCCTTCACGTTTTATAAAACGCGAACCCTTAATTTTCCCGGCCGCGTAAAGCTTTTCTTCGTACTCAACCATCAGGGGAAAATAATTAATCCCGTCTCTTTGATTTCCCGACATTGTGGCCGTGGCCAAAACTACTGTATCGCCGTAACGAACCGTGCAGCTGCCATTGGCTTGTCCGGCAAATTTTCCAGTTTCAATGATTAAAGTCTTTCCTCCCCATTCTAACTCAAACTTTTTTACCATAATTTTCTGCTTTGACCGCCAAACTTTAGACTTCTGGTTGTCCAGAAGAAGCCTACTTGTCTGGCGATCAAAAAATTAATTTTTAATTGTTATTTTTTTAATTAAATAATCGTTCGTTTTATCCGACCGCTGATTAAGTACCGCCTTCTATCATGACTTAAATCAACAAAATTGTCAACCGTTTCCACGAGTTTGCTGGAAGTGGTTTCGCGAAAAGCCATAGATTCTACGCGGCATCCTTTATTCATCTTTAAATACTGCACGAGCGGAATAAAATCGCCGTCGCCAGAAACAATAACAATGACATCCAATCTTTCAGCCAAAGCGATTGAATCAATGCAAATACCAACATCCCAATCGGCCTTTTTTGCACCGTCATAAACCATCAATTCTTTTTCCCGAGTTTCCAAACCCAATTTTTCCAATGCTTCAAAAAATACTTTTTCCTCGCCAGTTTTTGTTTTTACAACGTAAGCGATGGCGCGGATTAATTTTCTGTTTCCGACCGCTGTTTCCAAAATATTTCCAAAATTAACTTTTGCGTTGTAAAGATTTTTCGCGGAATAATACATGTTTTGCACGTCAATGAAGACGCCCACTCTTTGTTCTTTATAAGTTACCATAAATTTCCTCCTTATTTTTTAGTCAAAAACCCCTCGCAGAGGAGGGGCTTTAAATTTTTACAATTTTAATTTCTCCATCAATTCAGTGTGGCCCTTTTTATCTTCTCTCTCCAAATACTTTAAGAGCCTGCGTCTTTCACTAACTTTCTTCAAAAGGCCGCGCCGTGAAGAAAAATCTTTTTTATGCTCCTTCAAGTGCTCAACCAATTCTTTGATCTCCGATGTCAAAATGGCGACCTGCACTTGCGGCGAACCAGTATCTGTCGGGTGAATCCGAAACTTTTCAATAATTTTGTCTTTTGCTTTTTTGTCTAACATAAATTGCGCGTTCCCGAGCCTATCCCCGCCATAAGCCCAGAAAACCGTCATTAATAATTTACTTAATCATATTATCATAGCCTTTTTTATTTGGCAAGTCTGCGCTATAATGAAATTGTGCGACACTAAAAACCTACTATGGCTAATCTCCATAACCTAATCACCCAATTTCTGGAATATCTGGAAATAGAAAAAAACCGTTCAAATAAAACCATACGGAATTATGATTTTTATTTAAAAAGATTTAATAATTGGGCCGGCGACGTTTCCCCCTCTGGCATTACCCAAGAAAAAATCCGCCAGTACCGGCTTTGGCTAAATCGCTTTACCGACGAGCACGGCCGCGTTTTGAAAAAAAATACTCAAAACTATCATCTGATTGCCCTTCGCGCTTTTTTGAAATATTTAGCCAAGCGCGACATCAAAACTTTGTCCGCAGAAAAAATTGAGTTAGGAAAAATGCCAGAACGCGTGGTGGACTTTTTGGAGGGAACGGAT
>JAHIRI010000028.1 GCA_018818855.1 Patescibacteria group bacterium | reverse complement strand
TCGCGGCCGTTATCCAATAAAATTAAGTAAACTTCTTTTGCGCCCTGGGCGCCGATAACCAATTCATTTTGCACGTCTGCGGTTTTTGACGGTCCGGAAATTATGGAAACATAGACCGGCCAATCCTGCCCTGCGCCCCAGACTGCCGCAGCCCGAACAACTTTCATTGCATCATCAACTGTCGGTACAATCTTTTCCCATCCGGAAATTATAATATGTTTATCCGGCAGGCGCGAAACCAAAGAAATATTTCCTTCATTTTCCAAGACCACAATCCGCCCGTCGGAAGTGATGACATTCGCGCCGGTAATGCCGGTCGTCGCCGTAGTCATTTTCTCCCGCAAATATTTTCTCGCAAAAGCGGCAATACTTTTCGCGTCCGGCGCTACTTCTTCTCCAAATTTCTGTTTTATAATTTCTGAAATTTGTTTTGGGGTGAGATGATAAGCCGGAAAAACCGGGTGCATATCACGCACTTTTGCCACACTCATAATAAAATCACCGAGGTCAGTACTCACAAGTTTATCTCCTAAAATTTTATCTACATCAATTTCATCAGCCGCAGAAGTTTTTGCTTTAACCACAATCTGGTCGGCAGCAGTTAAATCTTTTAAAATTTTCTGCGCTTCGGCAACATCTTTCACTTCGAAAACTTTAATTCCATTTTTCTCTAAATTAGAAACCGCCTTACGTCGTAAATTTTCTATGTCGCGAAAAGTATCTTCTTTCATTTTTCTGAATTCATCTTTAAATTTCTCTGGATCCAATCCCAAATCAGCCAAAGTTTTTTCCCGCTTGGCTTTGTATTCAAAAACCACTTTCCAAATATTTTCTTTTGTCTCTGGTGTTAAAAATTCTTTTTGCATATTACATCAAATGAGATAATTCTTTAACATCAATATCTTCCCCTTCCGCATTTTTTTTCAAATGCATATAACAAAGCGGGCAAGGCGTCACCAAAATTTTTGCGCCGGTTTTTTTTGCCATTTTAATTCTGTCTTTGGCGATTTTATCAGCCAACTCTGATTCATTCGACTGGACTCCCCCGCCCCCGCCGCAGCAAAAACTTTCCTTTCCCACCAAACCCATTTCTTTTATTTCATAACCTAAAGATTTAATAACTTCCCTCGGCGGCTCGTAAACTCCCATCTGCCGACCAAGGTGGCATGGATCGTGATATGTTACATCACCCTTTTTATCTCCCGACTTCTTAACTTTTTGACTCAAAACTTCTGTCGCGTGTTCCACAACAATATCCCATTTTTCTCCCAGCACTTTTGGGTATTCTTTTTTAAAAATCATAAAACACGCCGGGCAATGAGTAATAATTCTGCCGACTGAATGATCTTTGAAAACTTTTAAATTTTTCTCTGCTAATTTCCGAAAGTCATCGTCATATCCTGCTTTCAGGGCCGGCGAGCCGCAGCAAACTTCAAGATCTGAAAGTTCAATAAAATCAATTCCGGCCTCGCGCAAAATCCGACGATAATTTCCCACCAATTCCTTTGCCACAAATTTGGAAAGGCATCCGGGATAATATAGCGTATTTCCCTTAAATATTTTTTTAAATATGCTCATATATATAAATCTTAATTATTGTATAACTAATTTAAACTATTTGTATCCTATCATAAAAACGCAAAATGTTCAAGACTCATAAAAACACAGCACGTGAGGGTGCTGCATTTTTGGCGAGAGACAATCCACTGCTTTGCATGCAATATTTGATTTGCAAATCCACTTTAAGTGGATTTCTTACAATAGATTGCCCCTCACTTAATAATATAGCAGACAAAAATTAAAGAAAGATTAAATCCTCCCCCCGCCCCTCAATCAAAAAATGCCGAAAATAATTAATTTTCGACATTTTCAGTCAAAGACTATCAAATTCTAATCTTTTTTACCCATGATTCTGAACATCTTTGTGCCGCAGGTCGGGCAAGTGCCGGTCATGGCTCTTCGCGCCACGCCGCCTTTTCCCTTCATTTCCACCTCTTGGGCATCTTTCATGTCTCTTTTAGCCTTGCATTTTACGCAATAAGCTACTACTGGTTCATTGGCCATACTCTAAAAAGTTAAAAATTAGCCTGTGTATAACTTTTATCTAATTATAGCACTTTTTAGAGGAAAGTAAAGGGAATCAAGGCTGCCAGATTTCTTTGCCAATATTCCAAATAGAATCATCTCCCTCGGTTTTCGTCCAATACCACCATTCCACTCCCCAAAAATAAGCCTGTGAAAAACCGGTTTTACGGGCAAAATCAATTTGTTTTTTAATAAATTCCGGCCCCAAAACATTTTCTTGATCAGCAAGACTTCCTCGGCTTTCTTTTCCATCGGGTATCCATGGTTCGGTTTGCAGCTCGGAAATAATAACTTTATCTAGAGGCAAGCCGACTAATTTAGCTTTTAGCCGATAAAAAGCCGGAGCAAAAAAATAACGAAAATGCCCAATATAATTATTATGAACTTGACGATAAATTGTCGTACCAAAATAATCGCCAAGATGCGCCGTTTTACGCCAGGTTGAAAGTTCACCACTATCAGTAATTAAAATTGGATGATCATCTAATGATTTTACAAGATCAATTTCCCTCTTTAAAAAATTTATATCTGCCGGAGGACATTTGCCAAAAAGATTTAAAAGCGGCTCATTTTCCACCTGCCATGCGATAAGCGCCGTAGAATCCTTATATCTTAAAACCATTTCTTTTATAAAATCCGTTGTTCTTTCCTGAATTTCTGACACTGGCATTCCCGCGAGCCATTCTGGCATGTGACATTCTGGCCAACGTGGCTGACGATATCCAACGACAAGTAACACTTTAATATCTCGTTTTTCGGCTTCGGCCATCTGCCAATCAAGGGCGGAAAAATCAAAATTTCCTTCAGACAGTTCTGTTTTATCCCAGTCTGACTGAAGTCTAAGATTTTTGGGGCCAAGTTCGTCCAAAATCGCAAGATAGGTTTCTTGCCAGTCCACTTCTAAATATTCCGCATACTCCTTGCTAAAGCTCACTCCGAATTCTATTTCTCCTGGAGGATTAAGGGCCGGCAGCCATAAAATAGCAAAAAACAAAATTGCGGCGGCTACAATCGCGCCAAAAATAATAAGTATTTTTTTAAATAGAGGGTACATCAAAAAAAATAAATTAATACTGCAGAGTCATCTTCACTGCCTTAACTTCTGCCAATTTATGTTTAATAAATTTCTCAATATTGTAAGTTCCATATTTTCCTCCCTCCATAAAACCCTGCATCGCCGCCCGGGCAAACCAACCCGAGTCAATCCAATCAAAAAACCACTCATCAACATAATCTATATCTTCCGGATCAATACCAGAACCAATGGTCGTGAGCCACTTTCTATTAAAATCTTCCTGCGAGCCGATTGGCGTAGAAATAATAATTGGTAGACCTAGGGCAGTATAGAAAGAAAGTTCTGATGGCTTTGTCCATAAAACATCAACCTGCCGCAACGCCCTATTAAACTTCTTAAAATAATCTTCAGTATTTTCACCAAAAATTATTTTAATATTTTTTCCAAGATGACTTCCTAAACCGCAACCCCTGATTGATCTTTTGAAATATTGGTTTACTTCATTTCTGATGCCGGCCACAAGAATTATTTTTATTTTTTTCTCTTTAATTTTTTGTGCCAAATTTTTCACGATCTCCACTCCCATTTCCCGCTGCGCTCCAGCGCCTCCGACCGCGAACATCAAGGTTGGCGGACCCTTAGTTTTTGGCGGCGGCCAATTTGTCCCCAAATGTTCATCAATTGTCAAAGCGTATTTTGAAGTATAAAGTTTTTTTGGATCAAGGTGAGTAAGCCTTATTCCCAAATCGTGGCGCAAATTTCCGAGATATCTTCCGCCCGTATTTTCTTTTGGCAAAGGAAACCCTGTTAAAAAAATATTTTCCGCGCGCACGCCATAGCATTTCAGCCGTTCTACAACTCTATAATTCGGAGCAAAATATTTTATTTTACTTTGCGTCGGATCGGGCGGCGCCCAAGCCCGGGAAATATCCGCGTCGCAAATTACACAATAAATATCTCCCCCGTATTCCCACGCTTCGGCCATGAATGCCGGAATGAAAAAAGTCGTGATTAGAGGAATTTTTTTCTTGTTCAAAGTATGAATTAGATGCTTCCCCCATTCTCTTTTCTTAATCAAAGCCATTGTTTCTTTAATCTGAGCGCTTGGTTTGGAAAGATCGCGCTTGGGATAAAATGAAGGAATTGCCTGCAGCTTATTGTAAATGTCAAATGCCGCTTCACCAAATAAAGGAACTCTCTTAAAACGCGACATAAACTCATAAAACTTTTTGCTTTCCCGCCAAGTCTTTCTGTCAGCTCGCGGCATTCCAGCATAATTGGAGGCATTAATAATTTTCCCGCCGTAAGCCAAACTTTTCAAAGGAAAAGCGGCGCGCTGATGACCATAACCCATGTCCACAGTAACAACCCATGCCTTGGGGTAACCGTGATTATGATTATGATTGTGATTGTGATTGTTGTTTTTCCCGTTATTCATTTTAAATTTATAATAATTTTATCTAAAATCTTCGTATGATTTATTGATTGGTTTTTTAAAAATCCACTCGCCAAAAAAATTTATAACATACTTCACTGCGAGTTTCAATCCACCTTCTCCCTCAAACCGGCGGGGAGAAGAATAAATAAATAACTTATTGGTATAATCTATTTTTCCAATTTTTGCTATCCGCCTGGTAAGGTTTGTATCTTCGCCGTAAAAATCTATTTTTGTATTAAAACCATTGACGGCGAGAAGTGCTTCGCGCCGCACGGCGAAATTCCCCCCTAAAAGCATTATTCCGCCCTGACGCAGAAGATGTCTCCAAACAAATTCTCCGGTCGGCATAATAATATAATTATAAAACCATTCCAACCCTCTTGCCCACCAGGAAATTGCCTCAAAATGATACGGCCCGGAAACGCCGATAAGTTTTGGGTCAGATTCAAATTTTGCTAACGCAATGCTAAACCAATCCGGCGGGATTAAAGTGTCTGCGTCAAAAAAAACAAGGATGTCGCCGCTTGCGGCCTGAAACCCGGCCTGCCTGGCTTTTGTAATTCCTTTATTTAATTCTGTCACAACCTTAACGCCCGCGAAGCTTTTTGCTATTTCTGCAGTTCGGTCGGTTGAAGCATTATTCACGACAATCACTTCGCGGTCTTCCGGAAGATGGGCGGAAAAAATTGATTTCAAACACCGCGGCAATAATTTTTCTTCGTTGTAGGCTGGAATAATAATTGATACTTTCATATTAAATTTTGATAAACTTTCTGCAAACGTTCTCCAATATTTTTTAGATCTTCCGATTCGGCCAATTTTCTCGCCGCCATACCCAGACGCGCCCGAAGTCCGCCATCGGAAATTAATTGATTTAAATATTTTTTAAATTCTTCTTCATTTTGAGCGATTAAACAATTTTCATTATGGACAAGCCAGCCACAATAAGCCGGTAAATCCCGGACCAAAATTGGCAGTCCCGCCGCCGCAGCTTCTAAAATCACCATTCCCTGATTCTCTTCATATGACGGAAAAATAAAAATATCTCCGTCCCGATAAGCTGCTAAAATGTCTGGAACAAAACCTTTAAACTCCAAATTCTTTGGCAAATCTTTCGGTAACTTTTTATACAAGAATGATTTAAAAATCTTTCCGTACCAAAAAAATTTATTTTCAGAAAAACTTTTCGCTAAATTTATAAAACTTCCCGTCCCTTTTCTTGGGATCACATTCGCGACATTAAAAATAACTATTTCTTTTTCTGACTTCTGATAATTTTTTCCTTCTCCGGCGGCGGAAAACTTTTTAAAATCCACACCGCAAGAAACAACTTCAATTCTTTTTTTTAAAGGATATTTTTCCAATAAACTCTTTGTATAAATGGATGGAGTAATGACAACATCTGCCTGATTATAAGCAAACCGATAATAACGCCTCGCGAGCGGCATTAAAAAATTGCTCAGCCGCCAGACGCCGGTAAAATCTTCCGCCGTGGCATGGGCCGACATCACAATTTTTATTCCTCTCTTTTTTGCCCGCCGAACCGCCCAAAGAGATTTTAAAAATGGAATATTAACGTGCAAAATATCGTATTTTTCTTTCAAATTTTCCGTAACTTCTATCCCGATCAAACTTAATGCCTTAAAATAATTTTTAAAGGACGAAAGAAAACCCGTACCCGTATTTTTATATAAGTATCCCCTTAAAAACTTCTTAAATTCAAGATGCAAACAAACTTTCATACATTATAGCATTAAAACCGCAAAATAAACAGGGTCGCGCCCCACCATCCAAGCGCCAAAATAATACGATAAACTCCAAAAGAAATGAAAGAATGATTCTTAATAAAATTTAAGAAAAATTTAATCGCCGCAAGTGCCGTAATAAAAGAAAAAACAAAGCCCAGGGCGAGTAAACCAAACTGGTTGGCATTAAAACTACTGCCGCTTTTTAGAAGATCAAGCCCGGTAGCCGCGGCCATGGTCGGCACGGCAAGCAGAAAAGAAAATTCAACAATAGTTTTTCTTTTTAATCCAAGGAGTAGGCCGCCAACGATTGTTGCCGCCGCGCGGGACACTCCGGGGATAATCGCCACTGACTGAAAAACTCCGATAAGCAACGCTTGTCGCCAGGTAATTTTTTCCACATCTTCAACAGCATTTTCTTTTTCACGGTGTAATAATTCAAAAACAATCAAAAAAACACCGCCGAGCGCCAACGCCCATAAAACAACACTTTCACTTCCCAATAAAAATTGTTTAACAATTTTATAAAAAATCAAGCCGAGCACCGCGGTCGGCAAAAAGGCGACAATTATTTTTTTCAAAATTTCAAATTTAACAAAAAAAGATCGCCAATAAAGAACGACCACGGCAAGAATCGCTCCGAGCTGGATGGCGATTTCAAAACTTTTTAAAAATTCCGTTGACGGCAACTGTAAAATTTTTGAAGTCAAAATCAGATGACCAGTTGAGGAGATGGGAAGAAATTCTGTAATGCCTTCAACTATGCCTAAAATTATCGCGTGGAAAAAGGTCATATCTTAATAATGATAGCTTTTTCCGGAAACTATTGTCGACGCCCGATAAATTTGCTCCAAAAGAACTACTCGCGCAAGTTCGTGCGGCAGAGTCATTTTTGACAAAGAAATTTTTGTGAAAGTTCTTTTTGAAAAATTATCACCAAAGCCAAGCGCTCCGCCAATGACGAAAATCACGCGCCGCGCTTCGCGGCTAAAAAAATCAGCAAATTCCACTGAGGTAAATTCTCGGCCGCGTTCATCAAGAATAATAATTTCGCTGTCCGAATATTTAGACAGTGCTACGAGCAACCGCTCCCCTTCTTTTTGTTTTGCTTTTTCTTTATCCGCTTCTCGCCGGAAGGGCTCTGCCGCTATTTCTTCAACAACAACTCTGGCAAAGGGTTTTAATCTTACCGAATATTCTTCCACCGCCGTTCGCCAGTGTTTTTCTTTAATTTTTCCTACGGCTAAAATTACAACATTAAACATAAAACACAATCTATTTAACAAATTGAACTCTAAAAATTCCGCCGGCGCTAGGCGGAATTTTCGGATATTTTAATTTTATTGCGTCAAGGTATTTAGATCGTCGTATTCCAATTCATCAATATCCGATTTTAACTGATTTAACTCTTCCTCTGTGACACCAGGATTAACCGCATTAACATTTTCAGTTTCTTCATTCACGGCCGCGTTGGTATTCGCGTCTGCATTAACATTCTCGGTTGATTTTTGCCCGCAGCCGGCTCCGAGAAAAATTAAACCCGCCGCCAAAATTAATCCCACGATAGTTAATTCTTTTTTCATATTTATTTATGAGAAACAATTAAATTAAAAGATTCTTGCAATTGCCCCGCCGCAGCCAATAAATTTACTCTCACCTGTCTCAAATAACTATTACCCTCGGCAAATTTTACCAGTGGCGTACCCGGCAAAATAACCAACTTATAAGACGTCTCGGCCGCGTTAATTTGAGTTCTTGCTAGATCAATCTGAGATTTAGCAATATCCAATTTCGCAAGGATTTCGGTATTATCAACCAAACCATTCGCTGTCGTTCGTAATTTAATTTCATAATCTGCTGTTTTGTCGGCAATTTGATTCCCTGTGTAAACCCAAGCTGCACCAGTATTTCTCGCCACGTCAGTCAAAAGTTCAACGTAAGCCCCAACCATTTTCAAAAAAACTCCGGCTACGTCAACTCTTGTTTTAATTTTTGCGACATCTCCCCGAAGCGTTGTAATCTTCACCAAATTTTTTTCAACATCATTTCCAATCTTTACTTTTAACTCCGCCGGCGCATCGCTATCTTTGGCTTCCTGATTTTTCCAATTTAACCATGCTTCCACCTCATTCAAGGCAGAACCCAAAACCGTCTTTGCATTATCAATAACTTTTTGATCGTTTTCCGGAGTTTTGTTAGCCGCGTAATCTAACTGCGCTTGCTTGTAAGCCGCATCAGCGCTGATTCTGGCCTGCATAGCCGAAAGCCACGCCTGTTTTGCCTCGCCAGAAGTCAGGGCGCTCGCCAGACCAATTTGGAACAAAAGCGAAGCTATGACCACGGCCACTATCCATGATTTTTTCATAGAAATCGTTCAGTTAATTTTTAAATCCCCTCCTCCCTCTATTCTTAGTAGTATAACAAAAACCCCCATAAATATCAAGAAAACGACCGCCAAAATTAATAAAAAAACAGAGCCGAATTAACGGCTCTGTTTTTTCAAAGATTTTTACTCTTTGGCAACATTCACGGCTCTTGGACCTTTTTCTGACTGCTCGACATCAAATGTCACAGCATCACCAGATTGCAATTGTCCGAAGTCAACGCCTTGAAGGCTCGTGGCATGGAAAAAGACGTCTTTTGATCCGTCTTCTGGAGTGATAAAACCAAAGTTCTTTTCCACAACCAAAGTTTTTACGGTGCCCTTCATAATAATAACAACAAAATAATAAACTCTCTGTAGAAATTCGACGATATTTCTACTTAATTTTTGATATGGTAAGTATGCCCTAAACCTCAAAAAAAGTCAAATCAAGACAGGCTATTTTTTATTTTTCGCCAAAGAATCCCCTGCCGCGCGCCCCGTTGCCCAGGCAGCTTGAAGATTAAATCCACCGGTAAAACCATCAATATTTAAAATCTCCCCGGCAAAATAAAGCCCTGAACAAATTTTTGATTCCATTGTATGTGGATTCACTTCATCTAATTCCACTCCTCCGGCCGTCACAAACTCCTCTCCGGCCCCTCGCCCGACAATTTGAAGCGGCAAAAATTTAAACCACTGCCCAACTTTTTCTATTTCCGTATTGCTGACCTCGGCATTCTTTTTTTGAGAATGAATGCCCGTCTCCCGTGCGATTATTTCGGCGAGCGTCCGCGGAACAAAATTGTGTACAGTATTTTTAAAATTCTTTTTTGGATTTTTCCGCGCAATATCTTTTAGGTCAGCGATAATTTTTTCCGCCGAGAGGTCAGGGAGAAGATCAATAAAAATATCAAGTGGATTGGCCGGACTAAAATCCAGAAAAGCCGTCAAGGACGAAAGGGCAAAAATTGCCGGGCCGCTAACTCCCCAGTGCGTGAATAAAATTCCGCCCTGAGTATGATAACGTTTTTGGCTCTTTACTCCAACGAACGCCTTGGCGATGGTAAGGCCGGAAACTTCCCTCGGCCATTTTTCTTTTGTGACAAAGGAATGCAGGCTGGCCGCGAGCGGACTTATCTTGTGCCCCAAAGATTGGGCCAAGGCGTAACCGTCTCCAGCAGACCCCGTATGTTGATACGAACGCCCGCCGAGCGCTAAAACTACACGGTCAGCTTCAAGCGGCGGATGTTCCGTAAATTTTATAACAAAACCGTTTTTACTTTTTAAAATACTTTTTACCGCATGCCCGAAAAATATTTTTGTCCGATGGCGGGAAAAGATTTTTTCAAAAACGCGAAGCACGTCGCGGCCATCGTTTGATTTTGGAAAAACGCGTAAATCTTCGCCGCACTTTTGCGGCACACCGTGCGCGCCAAACCAATCGCGAACATCCAAGGGCGAAAAACAATGCATGGCCGGAGTTAAAAACTTTTCTCCCCGCGGATAATTTTTAAGAACTATTTTTATATCTTCTATTCCGGTCGTGATATTACAACGGCCGCCGCCGGAAATTAAAACTTTTTTACCAAGCGATTCGTTTTTCTCAATTAAAAAAACTTCGATTCCTGGATTTACTTCATTAATTGTCGCGGCTGCCATCATGCCGGCCGCTCCGCCGCCAATAATTGCCACGCGCATAAATCTTGTTTAAGAATGAGCGTAACTTTCCCGACGCATAAACTGACCAAACCCGCGGCCGCCCTGTTTCCGTTTCGGAGCACTTCTACGTTTAAAACCGCCGCTTCGGCCGCCAAAATTATTATTTCTGCCATGGGCGTAGTTGCCCCCTCCGCGGCCTCGATCGGTTTCCGCTAAATTAGCGCGACGTGGCGGAAGGACTGGCAAGCCGATAACCGGAATTGCCCGTCTGATCAGCCGCTCAATCTGCCGGATATCAAATTTTTCCGCCGGAGTGGCAAAAGATATTGCCTGGCCGGAATTTCCTGCCCGGCCGGTGCGCCCGATTCGATGCACGTAATCTTCCGGATTATCAGGCAAGTCAAAATTTATAACCATAGCGATGTCGTTGACGTCGATGCCCCTGGCGGCAATATCTGTAGCAACAAGCACACGATATTTTCCGAACTTAAATCCGCCGAGCGCCTCTTTGCGCTGGGCAAGAGAACGGTTAGAATGAATTTCCGCCGCGCCATATCTCATCGCGTTTAAATTCGCCGTAATTTTTTTAGCGCCAAATTTTGTGCGAGCAAAAATTAATGCCGTTCCGGAGTTATCGGTTAAGATTTTATCCAGCAACTGCATTTTTTGTTCTTTACTGACGATGAATATTTTTTGATCAATATTCTCGGCCGGCGTGCCGGACGGCGCCACCTCAATCCGCAAAGGCGCTTTCATATGTCCCGCGGCGATCTGGGCGATTGCTCCCGGCATTGTTGCCGAAAAAAGCATGGTTTGCCGCTCAGTCGGCGCCATGGACAAAATTTGTTTGAGTTGCGGCGCAAAACCAATGTCCAGCATACGGTCAGCTTCATCCAAAATAATAATTTTTACATTCCGTAATGAATAATTTTTTTGCTGAAGATGATCAATCAAGCGGCCCGGGGTAGAAACTACAACGTGCGGTCTCTTGCGTAACATCTGTAATTGCTGGTATGAGGACGCGCCGCCGATTACAACCGCGGTTTTGAGGCCAATCGAATGCCCGATTTTTTGCAAAACCTCGTCAACCTGAAGAGCGAGTTCTCTGGTCGGCATTAAAATCAAAGCCTGCCCTCTGTTTCTCGCCAATCTTTCAATCATCGGCAAACCAAAAGCCAGGGTCTTGCCCGTGCCAGTCTGGGCAATACCCACAATATCCCGGCCTTCCAAGGCCGAAGGAATACATTTGTGCTGAATAGGAGTTGGAACGGAAAAATTCTGCCGTTCCAAAATGGAAAGCATTTTTCCCGAAAGGCCGAGATCGCTAAAACGAACGGCCGTTTGTGTTTTTGTTGTCATAAAAAAATTAGTGACCCGATTTCTCCGATAGGGGCCACATAATTTAATGCATGACACAAAAGAGGTTCGAGTCTTGTCGGGACTAAATTAGTCGCGACATTTGTTAAGATTATCTAGTATAACATGGAAAGGAAACTCTGTCAAGGCGAAGAACTAAAAAATCGGTTTTTGGCCGATTTAGAGCGTCGCGGCAGGCATCATCAAGGTTGTCGTCTTCCCCGCGCCGTTTGGTCCAAGAAGCCCAAAAATTTCCCCTTCCTGAACTTCCAAATTTAAACTATCAACGGCCGTCAAGCCGTTGTATTTTTTGGTTAGGTTTTTTATTTCAATTATTGACATACAATCGTGAGTATCTTGATTATAATTTCCTGGCGGGAGCTGAGGGAATCGGAGGCTCCTCGGTGCGAAAGCGACCACAACGGCCTTACGGGGAGAGGCTTCTCTCCAACTCAAGCTCTCACTTGCCCAAATCTACCGCACGGGCGATAGATTTGGGCAAAACGGGAGCTGAGGGAATCGAACCCCCGATAGCGGTTTTGGAGACCGCAGTTATACCACTTAACTAAGCTCCCAGGGAAAATACTAATACTAAAACAACAATACCGATAAATTATCGGCTAGGAAATTTCCGAGAAAAATAACTCATAACAGAATTATTTCGTTTCTTTATGCATTGTGTGCTTCTTGCACCACTTGCAATGCTTTTTCATCTCCAGTCTGTTCTTCAAGGTCTTTTTATTTTTATGAGAAAAATAATTGACGTGTTTGCAGACTGAGCACTCCATTTTGATTAAATTCTCTTGTGACATAAAAGTATTTTTTAGAATTTTAAATTCACAAAGCCAGCGGTCGGGTTCGAACCGACGACCTACGGTTTACAAAACCGTTGCTCTGCCAACTGAGCTACGCTGGCAAATGGGCAGGCAAGGAATTGCACGTCGTCCCGCAATAATGCGGGACTCCTTAAAACCCTGCGGTTTTAATATTTCCGCGAATCGGGAAAACTACGTTTTCCCGACCCCTTTCCTGTGCAAATCTTATCTTCCACGCCCGAATTTGTCCAATCTTAAAACTACTTTTTATTTTTCTAAATGGGCAGGCAAGGATTTGCACCTTGGAAGGCGTGAGCCAGCAGATTTACAGTCTGCCCCGTTTGACTACTTCGGTACCTGCCCCCAACACCAATTATGTTTTTAGACTATACATAATCCTACTTTTTAATTGCGCAAATGCGCGACTTCTTAACTTTAATCTAGACTCTCTCAACCGTGCATCCCGTTCCGCGGCATAAGATTCGTAATACATTAATTTAAATGGTCTCCGCGTTTTAGTCGACCCCACCAAACCATCATTATGTTCTTTAAAACGTTTTTGTAAATCCTTCGTCGAGCCAATGTATAATTGACCATCTTTGATACTTTTCAAAACGTAAACATAAAACATAATTGGTGTGGGGGCCTGCCCCCAACTTAACTTTCCCCAAACTTCGTTTGGGAACCCCCTTGAAGAAATGGAGCCGTTGGCCAGAATTGAACTGGCGACCTTCTCCTTACCATGGAGATGCTCTACCAACTGAGCTACAACGGCGTAAATTGACCAAAAACAAAAAATATTTCGCGCTTATTCAGTCTTTTCCCCGAAACTTAGATGGCCTCAATCCTTTCTTCAAATTCCTCCAATTTCTGATTTTCTGGATTAGCTTCTTGCAGCTTTTTAAGCGTTTCCCTAGCTAAATCTTTATTCTTTACTATTATACTTATATCAATTAAAAAATCAAGGTTTCTGGGGCTTGTCGGTTCAAGTTCAACCGCTCTCTTAAAATTCGCCAGCGCCGCATCATTTTCTCCCCGCTCCCGGCAAAGCGCGCCAAGATCAAGAAGCGTTTCCACGTCGTCAGGATTTAATTTTAAAAGATGTTTAAAGGTTTCGTAAGCGTTGTCATAATTCTTTTGCTCAAGATATACCTGTCCCAATTTTTTGTAGGCATCTATATTTTTATGATCAAGGGCAATAATCCCAATACATTTTTTTTCAGCTTCTTCGTTTTTTCCTTCTCTAAAACATTCCTCGGCTTCAAAAAAAAGTGTTTTTATCTCCTCGTTGGTGTTAGGGGCTTCCTCTAACTTTTTTACCCGCTTTTTGCCATAACTTTTTTCCCATTCCAAAACTTTCGCATAAATTTTTGAAAACAATCCTCTCAATGCCCGGCCAACCGGAGAAAGAACTTTATACAAAAATTTTCCCACCGCGGAAATTTTTCGGCTTAACCTTTCCGCGACAATTCTTTCTTTTTTAACCGCCTCCTGCTCGCTCTGAATCGTTTCCACATTAATTGAAGCTAAAACTGGAAATTTTTTTACGATAATAAAAATAATACCGGCTAATGAAAGAATGATAATGCCTAACGGAATAATATCGTAAGGAGACATACTTTAAAATTAAAATTATTTCTTCGCGCTTCCGAAAATTTTCATTTTCTTCGCCACAACTTTTTCCACCTCCTCCATTGCCGGCGTCAAAACTTTCCTCGGATCAAAAATATTCTTGTCGCCGGAAAGCGTCGTCCGCAATGAATTTGTAAAAGCCAACCTTATTTCCGTATCAATGTTAATTATTCTGATGCCCAATTTTATCGCCTTTTTTATTTCTTCTTCCGGAATACCCGAAGCGCCGTGCAGGACTAGGGGAACCTTAACCTTTTTCCCAATTTCTTTCAAGCGCTCCAAATCAAGCTTTGGCACGCCCTTTCTAATTTTCATAATTCCATGAACATTGCCGATGGAAACCGCGAGCGTATCAACTCCGGTTTTTTTTACAAATTCCGCCGCTTCGTCCGGATGAGTCATAAAAGCTTCGTGGCCGGCGACCCGAACAACATCTTCCACTCCCGCGAGCCGTCCCAATTCTCCTTGGGCGAAGACACCGTGCTTGTGCGCGTATTGCACCGCTTTCTTTGTTGCGGCGATATTTTCTTTAAACGGCAGATGCGAAGCGTCCATCATTATTGAAGAAAATCCGGCTTTGATACAATTTACTATTGATTCAAACTTTTTTCCGTGATCAAGATGCAGAGCCGCCCGCCCGCGCTTCAATTCTTTTTTCGCCGCGGTTTTGACAATTTCCGCGATTGTTTCCAGCCCGGCATAATCAATTGTCGCCTCGCTTACCTGAATCACGCACGATGCCCGATTTTTTTCCGCCGCGCGCATTATTGCCAAAGTAGTTTCTAAATTCTGCGTATTAAAAGCGCCGAGGGCAAATTTCCCGCGGCTCGCATCTTTCAACAAATTTTTGATGTGGACAAGTGGCATAAAATTACGCGATCTCTTTTATCATTTTAACAAATTCTTCAACTTTAAGCGAAGCACCACCAACCAAAACTCCGTCAATATTTTCTTTTTCCATAAAATCCCCGATATTTTTACTGTCAACGCTCCCGCCATAAATTATTTCAAAATGTTTTTCTACAATATCCGGTGAAAAATTTTCAAGTAATGTCTCCCGTATCATCCGATGCGAATGTTCCGCGTCTTCCGGCTCTACTGCCTGGCCAGTGCCGATCACCCAAACCGGCTCGTAGGCGATAATAATTTTTTTATTTCCAAAAAGTTCAACGTCGCGGAGGGCCGCTTCAACTTCGCGCGCCACAACTACATCACGAATCCCCTTTTGTCTTTCTTCAAAAGTTTCTCCCACGCAGACAAT
>JAHIRI010000027.1 GCA_018818855.1 Patescibacteria group bacterium | reverse complement strand
ACTCGCCTTAATTTGAAAAATTTATTATTCTCTTTTACACGCCCATGAAGAGTCTTGCCTTACCAAAAGCTCGCAAGCCTGCAAAGGTTCAGCCATAAGTTCTTTAACAACTTTTTCCATCCTCATCCCCTGTGATCCCTTAACTAACACTACATCGCCTTGTTTCATTTTTCCTTGGACAAAAAGTCCCGCTTCTTCCGGCGTCGAAAAATTAGAGACGCGGTCTTCCGCCATTCCGGCTTCAAGCGCCGCCCGAGAAATATCACGCGCCCGTTCGCCGACCGTCACCAAATAATCAACTCTGCTTGCCGCTGCCGCCCGGCCAACTTGTTTATGCCCTTCCTCGCTAAAACTTCCGAGTTCCAACATATCTCCGAGCACCGCGAATTTTTTATCATCTTCCGCCGGTAATTTTATTGACCGCAAAACATCAAGCGCCACTTCGGTCGGAATCGGCGAAGCATTATAAGTATCATCAATAATCAAAGTTCTCTTAATGCCCGGAATCAAATTCATCCGGCCCTTCGGCGCCGCGTATCTTTTCAAACTTTCGGCAACTTCCACAAGATTCATTCCGTGGATTATACCAATCGCCGCGCCGGCCAGCGCCGCATAAATATGTTGCCGCCCCAAAACTCCCGGAAGAAAAATCGGAACAACAGATCCGGCGTAACTTAATTTAAAATTCATTCCCTTAATTTCCATACCCTCACCAATCGTTCCTTCTTCTTGCGCCCGGACTTCAGCCTCTTGATTAAATCCATAAGTCAAAACTTTTGCCCGCGTTTTCTCTCGCATTTCATAAACTTTTTCATCATCACGGTTCAGCACGGCAAAACCGTCCTGCTTCAGATGGCTGATAACAATTCTTTTTTCTTTGATTATCTTTTCAACACTTTCAAAAAATTCCAAATGAGCCGGCCCGATTCCTGTCACAACGCCGATTTTGCACGGGGCAAGCTCTGTCAAATATTTTATATCACCCGGATGATCAGCTCCCATTTCCAAAACTAAAATCTGCGGATAATTCGGATCGCGGCCAAACCATAGTTTCAATCCATGGAAAAATACCCCAAACCATTTTACCAAAGATTTTTGGCCGGACTCAACTCCCAAAATAGAAAGCGGAAGCCCTAGTTCGTTATTATAATTCTTCAAATTCTGCCGCACGCGAAATTTCGAAGATAAGACAGCAAAAATCGCTTCTTTAGTTGAAGTCTTGCCCATACTGCCCGTAATGCCAATTACTTCCGGTTTATATTTTTTCAAAACCGCGTGGGCTAAAACGTATAAAATTTTCTGAACTATTTTTTTCATATAATACTACGAAGTACGAATCTGTACGAATAGTACCAATCAGCGTAAATTTACTATTCGTTTAAATTTTAGGCCGTTCTTCGTGAAATTAGCAATTATTCCTAACTTTAAATTTGTTGCTTTTAAATAAGCGAACACTTGTTCAATGTTGCTTTTTCTGAATACTTCACCTCGCTTTAATTCTAAAATAATTTTTCTGTCAATCAAAAAATCTAAATAATAACTTCCTATCTTATTACCATTCACAATAAGGGGCGTATTAACTTGTTCTTCAAAAAATAAGCTATTAACCTTCAAAAATTCGGCTACAGCTTTCTGATAATACTTTTCTTGATATCCGGGACCCAACTCATTGTAGGCAGTATATAAAACACCAATAATCTTATAACACAGATCTGGGTAGATTAAATCGTTTCTTTTGATTACTGACCCTCCCATTTTTATTCGTACTATTCGTAAAAATTCGTAAATTCGTAGGCACCTACCTGCTTGGAGGCACTTTCAGATAGTTTAGCATAAATTTAGCAATTTCGCCAAATAATGGAGCGGCTGTAGCTTCAGCCCAAATAGTTGATCTTGGATGATCTATTTTTGTCAACATTACAAACCGCGGATCTTCTACCGGCGCGAAGCCGATAAATGAACCAATGGTCACGTCTCTCTCATAACCGCTGCCATCTTTTTTCGCAACCTGGGCCGTACCGGTTTTTCCAGCTACATAATATCCCGAAACTCCGGCTCGCTTGCCATGCCCATTTTCCACCACAGAAACAAGCATTCCTCCCAAAAGCGTGGACGTTCTGGGCGCGATCACTTGGCGCAGAACTTTTGGTTCTGTTTTAATTATTGCGCCATTACTTTTTATAATACTATCAACAATATGCGGCTCCATAAGTTTTCCGCCATTCGCGATTGCTGAAAACGCAGTCACGACCTGAATCGGCGTGACGGAAATTCCCTGGCCAAACGATCCCGTCGCGCTCCAAATTTTTCCCTTTTTACCGAGAGAATTGATATTACCATCGTTTTCAAAATCAAGTTCAATCCCTGTTTTTGCTCCAAACCCAAAATCTTCCACATATTTTCTGAAAACGTCCGGACCAATTGTGTCCACGGCAAAAACCGCGCCGGTATTTAATGACTCATCCAAAACCTGTGTCATTGTCTGCACGCCATGCGCTGCCAGATCGGAATTTTTAATGGTGCGATCGTCAACTTTTACTTCTCCCTCATCAACATAAGTAGTTGTTGGAGTAATTTTTCCGGCATCCAGCGCCGCGGCAATTGTTATGGCTTTAAAAATTGACCCTGGTTCATACTGATTAAAAATTGCCGGATTGTTGTAAACATTAATGTCATCCACTTTAGCATATTCATTCGGATTGAAATCAGGGTAAGAACACATCGCGAGGATCGCTCCGGTTTTTGGATCCATAATTATGACCGTTCCACCGTCCGCGTCGTGGCGCTCCACAGCTTCTTTTAATTTTCCGCAAGCAAAATATTCAATATTCCGATCAATAGTAATAACTACGTCCGCGCCGTCTTCGGCCTTTTGCCATTCCCTCCCGGAAATCGGAATCCACCGGCCGGCCACATCTTTTTCTGAAGCAAGAAAACCCTGAACACCACCAAGTTCTTTTTCAAAATAACCTTCAAGCCCGTACTGCCCAATTTTTTTATCATCTTTTGTCCCGACAAATCCCAGAAGATGACTGGCCAAATTGTTCTCCGGATAATAACGCGTTTCCTCTTCAATAAAACCAATCCCCTCGGCGCCGAGTTCTTTGATTTTTTCTACCGTCGCTCCACTTACTCCATGGCGCAAAGGTTCGTAGGGATCATTTTCTTTTTTTAATTTTGCTAAAAATTCTTCTTCCAATTTTTCTTTCTCTGTTTTTTCCGCGGCCAGAATCTCTTCCGCCGTCAGATTTTCATTATCTTTTTTTTCTCTTACATATAAAAGATCGACTAATTTTTTTGCCAACTCCTCGGCATTCTCAATTTTTCTGGGATCAACATAAACAAGATATAAAGATTGGTTGGTGGCCAGAGGATACAATTTTTCATTTTCTGAATTATTTCCCCCAACTTCTTGCATTAAAATTCTTCCCCGCTCGGGAAAAATCGCTTTATAAATTTCATGCTGTCCGGCGGCGAGGGCTGAATAAAAATCATTATTCAAAACCTGTAAACTAAAAAGGCGAAGACCAATAACTCCCGCGAACAAAAAAACGATCACCTTGATAAGTCTGAGGCGGCGATCTCCCTCGCTGATTTTTTTACGAATTTTTTTTCTCTCCTTAAATCTCCTCATAGACTTCCTTCTAGGGTAATTTCCATCCAATCATTTTGCGCATCATCCCATTTGTAAGCTTTAAATTTTTGGCTCTTTTCCGTATCAGAATAAAGATACTCAACCGAAGCCTGGCTTCCCATTCTTTTTGACCCTAAAGTTTTTTTACCGGTAACTACAGCCTTGGTTGTCCTTTCTATTTTCATTTTCCCGAGCGGTCCGTTAAAAATTACAAACTCACGGAAGCCGCGGCCTTCTTCGGGCAAGTCTTCTTTCCCCTCCTCCAAAACCGGAAATTTATCTTTCAGGATAGAAATTGTGTCAAGCCATTTTTCGTCATGCATAAGCAGTAAAGTTATTATTTCAAATATTTTCTGCCTTTTAATTTTTCTGGCAGATAATCTTGATGAACCGGTTCTTTAAAATTTGGATTATATTTATAATTTTTCCCGTAGCCAAGATTTTTCATGAGATCAGTCGGAGCGTTTCGCAGATGCAGCGGCACGGGTTCGTTTTCCGTTTCCCGGATATCGCGTTGGACTTCGCCGTAGGCCGTATAAAGTTCATTTGACTTCGGCGCGCGAGCGAGATATGCAACAGCTTGTGCTAAAGTCACGTTGCATTCTGGCATTCCCAAATAATGACAAGCCGTGTACGCCGTGGTCGCCTGGACGAGCGCTTGCGGATCAGCTAAGCCAATATCTTCTGAAGCGAAACGAACAAGTCGACGGGCAACGTAAAGCGGATCTTCTCCGGCTTCGATCATTCTCCCAAGCCAGTAGAGCGCCGCGTCGGCATCCGAACCGCGCATTGATTTATGAAGCGCGGAAATAATATTATAATGTTCTTCGCCTGCCCGGTCATACAAAAGGTGCGTTTTCTGTAGTGCTTCGCGAATTGTTTCCTGATTTAATTGTACCATTTTTTGCCCTTCTTTTCGAGAGGCCTTAATCGCAAACTCCAGAGCGTTCAAGGCAATCCGCGCATCGCCATTTGCCACTCCGGCCAAATAGTCAAGAGTCTTGTCAATGATCTGCACGTCAAACACTCCATAACCGCGGTCTTT
>JAHIRI010000026.1 GCA_018818855.1 Patescibacteria group bacterium | reverse complement strand
TTCAGCTTCACGGCATTGGTACGCTCCTGCGGAATCAACACTCCGCACGTACCGAGCAAGCGGGAAATCGCCGCAGAGCTCAAGACCGATCCCGCTTTCAAGGCGGCGGTCAAGGGCAATGACGGCAAGTCGGCCGTTGCTCCCACAGCGGCGGAAGTTGCCACGGCGCTCAAGGCCGACGCGGAATTCGCAAAGTCCGTGGCAGCCGCGAAGTCCGCCGAACCTACGGCAACGACCACGACGCCGGCTCCCGAAGCACAGACTGCGACGGCTCCGCCGACAACCGAACAGGAACAGACCCGCAGGCCGCCGCGACGCGAACCCGCGCGGCAACCGACTTTCGTGAACTACGAGGGGGGAGGCCTCCGGGTTCAGTACCGGCTCGGCGATTTCGCCGGTCAGCTCGAAGAGGTCGAGCGACGGCTCGTTCGAATGAACAGTCGACGGTAGGAGCAGAGGAGGTTCAAGGGCGGACGATGTAAGGTGAAGAACCAAACATTGTCCGCCCTCTTTTTATTTGTTTGTTTAAATTTTCAATCCGCCTCTGGCGGAGAAGAAAATTTATCTACAAACAAATAACCCCGCACCAAGCCTCAGTGCAAATTATAATCTACCACTACGGGAGCCGCAGGCGTTTCCGTGCAGAGAATATTAACTACCACCAATGCGCCTTTGGACTTTGGTGCTGGGGTTTTGCCCCGTTCAATAAATACAAAACGGGCGCGTTGCCCGTTTTACAATTTAACTTTATAATTTTTTCAAACTCCCAACTCTTTTTTTACTTTCTCATATTCATTCTTTGCTTTTTCAAATTCCTCTTCCACCGCGGCCCTGTTCCCGCCTTTCAAAAATCCTAAAAACCGACTCAAAAGACCATTATATTCTTTCAAATTTTTCTCTGCCCGACTAAAACGGTATTTGACTAATTCTAATTTTGCTTTTTGCTCATCAGTTAAAACTGAAACCGGAGCGCTACTCCCTTGCCCCGAAACCGGCATAATTCCCGCCGCGGCCAATCTCTCTTCCACGGCCCGCACCAAGCGGCTCGAAACTTGATCTAAAAATATTTTTACATTCGGATCCCTAATAACGGTTTGCGCGGTTTGTAAAATTTGGTCGGCCATAAAATTTTTACTAAATTATAAGCCGTATTCTTTTTTTAATTCTTCTTTGGCCTTTTCTACGCGTGGCTTTATTTGCTCGCGGGCAAATTTTTCTCTTTGTTCGACGCTCCATTTTCCATAGAACGAGCTCTTGGCCAATTTTTGTAAAAATTCCTGGAAAATTATTTTTTCTTCGGCCGCCACGGCTTCTTGATACTTCTTTTCTCTTTCTTGTCTTTCTCCCTCGGATAACACTGCTGTCTTTTCCGCGATCGGCGCTTCGGGCTTAACTTCCGGTTTTGGCGCGGGAGGAGCTTCAACTTTCACTTCTGGCTTGGCTGTCTTTTCCGCAGCCGCTTCTGTCTCCGGCTCTTTTTTAACCTCAACTTTTTTTGGCAAAACTATTTCATCAGATTCAAGGCGACCGACATAAAGTTGTTCAACTCCATATACTCTTTTTTGTTCTTCCCTAGCTTCTTCTGGTCTTGACGAAGCTAATCTGACATAAGCCTCTTGCCCGGATTTAAAACCTTTTGGTATGTCTCTATCAAAAATAATAACTTTTGTTCCGTCGAGCGCATTTGTCCACCACCATCCTTCCGGCGATTGACTAACAATCGCCCGAATTCTTCTCGGCTCTATTTCTAAAAATTTATCCAAGGCAGAATCTTTTTCCGGATCAAACTTCGGAGCCACGCGCCCAATCAAATCACCTAAAGTAACAGTCAGTTTTTCCCCTCCTGCCAATTTTATAAAAATACTGCCGCGGACCAATTTCCCCTGGGGCAGACCGACAAAAGTTTTTTTATCAAAAGTTCCGTCGTTTAAGGCAATAAAGAAATTATGAGTTTCTGGCGTAAAACGAATTACACCGTCAAAGCCAAGGCTCGCCGCGGCCCACTGCCCTTCGCCGCCGATTTTATTTTGTGTATCAACCAAAAATCTTTTTCCGTCTTCAGTCTCTACAACCCATTTTTCCCGCTCCAGTTCACGAACAGTTTCTATTGTTTTTTCTATTATCTTGCGCCGTTCCGCCGCATGGTCAACTTTTTCAACTAGTTTTTTCTTTTTATGAATATCATAAATTAATCCAAACCTTCTGAAATCCTTGTAGTTCAAAACATCTAAAATATCTTTTCCCGAGTCGGCAAAATTCAAAAGAGTATCAAGGGTCACTCCCCGAGATTTTAAAAATCCAACCATTCTTAAATCAGAAGTTTCAAAAACCGTCATCTCCCGCAGTCTTCCCGCCTCGGACTCATCCAATCTATCTTTTGGTTTATTATAAATCCACCGAGACAATAAATCCGCTTCTTTCTCGGAAACCTTACCCGCCAATCTGGGGAAATTAAAATTATCCGACTGCGTCACCCAATCTACAACTTTTTCATAATTTTCCCTATCTTTTTTATCTTCAAATTTCAATAATCCCAATTCGGAAAAAACTTTGTAAATACTTTTAGTAGCCGACGTTCCTCTATCTGAACGCGGTCCGTGATGATCAAAAACTGCGGAGATTTCTTTTTTCCTCTCCCCGGTTTTGGGATCAACCGTTTCCACGGATTCCGTTGCCATGCCATCCAAATTTCCCGAATCAACAGTAGCTTGACCTTGTTTTATTTCTCCCGGAGTAAGATATTGGGCGGCTTTTTTAAGATCTAATCCTCTGTTAAAAAGTGCAACAGCACATTTCCCATCTAAATCGGAATATCTCTTTAAAATGACCTTTCCTTCTTTATCAATACCCGTCACACCATGAGTAAACAATTCTCGCATCGCCAAAAACTTCTTGGCTTCCTCGGCGATCAATTCTCGCTCCGCCTTTTCCCGATCGCCTCCGAGGTCTTGAATTTTTTTCTCATAATCGGCGCGACTCACCGTATCCAACATCATCCCTTTAAAAATTTCTATCTGGTCATCCAACATTTCTTCAAAAAGCGTTTTACCTGCTTCGGTCGGAATATCTTTAATCAACTCTTCCCGCGCACCAAGCCCGCGCATCAACATTTCCTCAACTTCTTCACGGCTTAATTTTTCTTCTTTCTCTGGTTTTTTTTCTAATTTTATTTCACTTAAAAGTTTTTCATGCGCTTTTTTCGCCTCCTCGGGAAAACTCTCAAAAAATCTTTCAATATCATCTTCGTCAATCTGGCCTGTTGCATATTGTCTTAAAAGCGATCTATACCATTCGTCTGATGACCATTCTACCCCCCCCTCAGCTTGAGGAGTTGTCCCCAAAACGCCCGGTCGAATCCGTTCAACCGGAACTTTGACAATCCGCCCCTCTCTTTCTCGCTCAATAGATCTTCTTTGCTTTACTCTTTTTTTCTCTTCTGCCAGTGAAGGTGAGTGTAGGGATTCCTCACCGAGTTCCCCAACCTCTTCTTCGATTTCTCCGGACTCTATTGCTTCAGCTAATTTTTTGTATGCCCCTTGCTCCTCTTCGGAGGGAAAGCTATCTAAATATTTTTTAATGTCTTCTTGCGTCGTGTTGCCTGTATTATAATGACTTCTTAAATCTGAATAAAGCGCAGCCTCTTTGGCCCGCTTTTTTCTTGTCTCCTCTCTTTTTTTCTGTTTTTCTAAACCACGACCCACTTCTTTCACCTGTTCTTTCCAATCCTCACCTTCCGGCCGCTCGGTATGTTCGGCCCCTTTTTCTCTGCGTAATTTTCTCTTTTCCAAATCCAAATCAACCAGCGCTCCGGGTTCTCTTTTTTTCTCACCGTTTGGGCTGTCTTTTTTCATAAAATTAATGGCGGGTCCGAAGGGATTTGAACCCTCGATCTTCTCCGTGACAGGGAGACGTGTTAGACCGGACTACACCACGGACCCATCTTTACGTTAAAAATCAAAAATAAAGCATTCTTGATTTATATAACTTTACCAATAAAAAAATAATCTGTCAATGTTTTTTACTATACTTCGTGTTATCTACGCTCGCTCGGAAATGAAATTGATATTTCATTTCTCTCGCTCGCTTGATAATAAAAAGAGACCCCGGCAAGTGAGCTATTCGCCCTTCTCGCAACGGGGTCGGTTTGGTTTTGTTCTCGTCCGCCTTCTGGCTAGGCGGCCCTCCTCCTCGAGGTGGGGTGGGAGTTGACGTAGCCCCTCTGCCGGGTGCGGCGCCGAAGCTCCGGGCTCGCTTTGGCCTCGTGGCCGACCGCGATCGCGCGCTCCACTCGGAGCATTGCTACCTCCTTCGGAAGATTGCGGCGTACCAACAAAACCTTCCCGGCCTTGTTCGTCACTACCAACTTCCACCCTTCTGTCTTTGCCATTCTTTTCCCTTTCTCCTTCTTCGCGGCTTCCTCGCCGCTTGACCCATCCCTCGGTATGAGCCAAAACAAAAACAGCAACCGATTTTCATTTTATCTCAATAATCGATTACTGTCAACCCCAGCCGTCTTATTTCTTTTTTAATTTCTTTTCCGCCTCCAAAACTCTTAAAGTTGTTTTTAAAACTGAATCTGGATTTAGGGAAATACTGTCAATTTTATTTTTTACTAAAAATTCCGCGAAATCTGGAAAATCCGACGGCGCCTGGCCACAGATTCCGATTTTTACTTTATTTTGATGCGCCACTTTTATAACTGTACGAACAGCTCTTTTAACTGCTTCATTTCTTTCATCAAAAAGACGGCTGACAAGCTCTGAATCGCGATCAACTCCTAAAATAAGCTGGGTCAAATCATTTGAACCAATACTGAATCCATCAAAAATTTTAGAAAACTCATCAGCTAAAATTACATTAGACGGGACTTCCACCATCATATAAATTTTTAGTGATTTTAATTTTTGCGACTTTCCAAGCCCAGACTCCCTAATCATTGAAACCACGCGCCGCCCCTCAGCAACAGTCCTGCAAAAAGGAACCATCACAATGATATTATCAAGGCCAAAATCCCTGCGAACTTTTTTTATCGCCTCACATTCAAGCAAAAAAGCGCGTTCATAATTTTTATCGTAATAACGTGAAGCACCTCTCCAGCCAAGCATTGGGTTTGATTCGTTCGGCTCAAACTCCGCACCGCCAACGAGACCGGCATATTCATTTGTTTTAAAATCTGAAAAACGGACAATCACTGGTTTTGGATAAAAAGATGCAGCTATTCTCCCTACCCCCTCAGCCAGCTTGTCCACAAAAAACTTTGATTTATTTTTATATCCCGGAGTTAATTTTTCAATCTGTTTTTGAATTCTTACTTTTAGTCTTTTGTTTTTTAATAAAGCCAATGGATGGATTTTAATGTAATTGGAAATAATAAATTCTTCACGGGCAAGACCCACTCCGTCATTCGGAATAAAAGAAAAATCAAATGCCTGTTCCGGTTCACCCACATTCATCATGATTTTTGTTTTTGGACGTTTAATTTTTTCCAAATCAGTTCTTTTAATTTTCACAGGCAAAAGGCCCTGATAAACTTTCCCCTCTTCTCCTTCGGCACAACTTACTGTTACTCCTTGACCGTTTTTCAAAACTTCCCGAGCGCGAGCGGCCCCAACCACGCAAGGAATCCCAATCTCTCTTGAAACGATTGCGGCGTGACATGTCCGGCCGCCGGATTCTGTTATAATTGCGCTCGCCTTCTTCATAATCGGCACCCAATCCGGATCAGTCATTTTAGTCACAAGCACTTCCCCATCCTTAAATTTCTCAATTTCCTTAACACTTTCTAAAATTTTTACCCAACCTTTGCCGATTTTTGTGCCAATCGCCGTACCGGTTAAAAGCACGTCGCTTTTTCTCTCTAAATTATATTCTTCCAAAATTTTACCATTTTTTTGTGCGTGAATAGTTTCTGGACGCGCCTGAACAATATACAACTTATTTTCTATTCCATCTTTTGCCCACTCAATATCCATTGGTTTTTTGTAATGGTTTTCAATAATCTCCGCCCAACGAGCCAACTCCAAAACTTCATTATCAGTGAGCGCAAACTGTCCCCTCTCCCGGCGGCTAGTTTTTAAATTGACGGTAGGCGTACCATCTTTACCATAAATAAGTTTCATCTCCTTGGCACCCAAATTTTTTCCGATGAGAGGACTAAAACCCCTCCGTAGAGTTGGTTTAAAAATATAATATTGGTCGGGGATAATTCTGCCCTTCACAATATTTTCTCCGAGGCCAAGCCCGGCGCTCACCAAAATCACGTCTTTAAAACCAGATTCCGTATCCAAAGTAAAAATTACACCCGAAGAGGCTAAATCAGAACGCACCATTTTTTGAATACCGACAGAAACGGAAATTTTTGCGTGGTTAAATTTTCGATCAGCAGAATACGCTATGGCTCGATCGGTATAAAGAGAAGCAAAACATTTTTTAACAACTTCTAAAATATTTTTTTCTCTCACATTTAAAAAACTCTCGAGCTGTCCGGCGAACGACGCTATGGGTAAATCTTCAGCAGTAGCGGAAGAACGAACAGCTACCCCAAACTTGCCCCGCCCGGTTAATTTTTTATATGCACGCAAAATTTCAAAATTAAGCGCACGGGAAATTTTTCCTCTTATAACTAAATTTCTTATTTGTCGTCCAGCGGCAAGAAGATTTTTAATATTCCCTGAACCGGCGGCAGAAAGCAAATCTTCAATTTTCTTTTCCAAATTATTAAATTTTAAAAACTGCCTAAAAGCATAGGCAGTTATAGCAAAACCCTTGGGAACAGGAATACTTTTTGACTTTAAATTTTGATACATCTCGCCGAGCGACGCGTTCTTTCCCCCGACCGATCCAACATCACCAATATCTACCTCATCAAACCAAAGAATTAATTTTTTATCTTTATTCATATAGTTATATTTCTTTGATTTCAATCAAATTGATATTGCCCGAACGACCGACTGGTTCGCCGGCAAGAATAATTATTTTATCCCCCGACACCATAAATTTATTTTTTTTAATATAGCCAATGGAACGATCTACTAATTCTTCTACTGAACGACAAGAGGGCAAAACAAAAGGAACAACTCCCCAAGACAAAGTTAGCTGGCGTTGTACGCGCGTGCTGTCGGAAGTAACAAGAATCGGCAATTCCGGCCGATAACGGGCAACGATGCGACCGGCATAACCGGAAAGAGACGCCGCTAAAATTGCTTTGGCCTCAACTGTATTTGATAAAATTTTAGCCACTTGGCTCACGGCATCGTCAATTTTTATATTTTTTACAATACCTGCCATAACCAAATCATCATAAGTTGATTTTTCCGTTTCTCTGATGATTTTTGCCATCATTTCTACTGATTCAACCGGATAAAGTCCACTCGCCGTTTCTCCGGAAAGCATCACTGCATCAGTATGGTCAATCACGGCGTTCGCGACGTCCGAGACTTCGGCGCGCGTCGGCCGCGGTTTTCTAATCATGGAATCAAGCATCTGAGTTGCGACAATTACTGGTTTTGCCGCCGCTAAACATTTATCAATAATTTTTTTCTGCCAGAGAGGTACATCCTCGGGCGGAGTTTCAATGCCCAAATCTCCGCGAGCAATCATAATTCCATCCACTGCTTCCAAGATTTCACCCAAATTTTTTACTGCCTCATGTTTTTCTATTTTAGCGATAATTCTAATCGGCGGGCCTTTGGATATTTTTAATTTTTTTTCTAAAGCACGAATTAAATATCTTAAATCATAAATTTCCGAAGCGCGGGAAACAAAAGAAAGGGCAACCCAATCAACTCCTTCCTGAATCGCTAATTTAAGGTCTTCTTTATCTTTTTCCGTGAGTGGCGGAATACTGACTGACGAGTCAGGAAGATTAATTCCTTTATGAGAGGTTAAAACTCCGCCGACTGATACCTCGCACAAAATATCTCGGCCGGAAATTTTTAAAACTTTTAATTCCAACAAACCTTCATCAAGAAGAATGCGATCCCCGGAAGATAAGTCTTTATGTAAATTTTCGTAGGTAACCGGAATTTTTTCTTTATTTTTTTCCCGACCAGTTGTCAGAGTAATTTTATTTTTAGGAATAAGTTTTACTCCAGCCTCCGGAAGCTCTCCAACCCTGATGCGCGGCCCCTGCAAATCAGCAATAATGCCAATCGGCTGACCGATTTCTTCGGAAATTTTTCTGATAATTTTTATAACTTTCCCGTGCCAAGCGTGCGTTCCATGGGAAAAGTTAAGCCTGGCCACATTCATGCCGGCTTTTATCATTTTTTTTAAGATAGACGGTTTTTCCGAAACTGGACCAATGGTACAAACTATTTTTGTGCGTTTCAACATAAAATATTACACAAAGATTAAGCAAGATTATTATAACATAAATTTAACATACAAAAAAGCCGGGGGCTGCCCCGACTTTTAATCTACAATTTCTACTTCTCAATTTTTAATATTCCATTCCCCCGCCCATACCACCGTGATTGTGCTCTTCTCTTTTTGTTGGCAAATCAGTGACGACTACTTCGGTTGTTAAAAGCATGGCCGCGATAGAGGCCGCGTTTTGGAGCGCGGTACGCGTCACTTTGGTCGGATCAATAATGCCTGCCTCAACCAAATCCTCGTATTTATCAGCCACAGCATTATATCCATAATTTCCCGGTTGGCGTTTCACTTCTTCAACAACCACATCGCCGTTCTTTCCGGCATTATTGGCAATCTGGCGAACAGGTTCAAGCATTGCCCGGCGTAAAATATCAACGCCGATTTCTTCTTCGCCTTCAGTTTTTACTCCATCCAAAACTCTGGAAGCGCGAAGCAGAGCCACGCCGCCGCCCACCACAATTCCTTCCGCCACCGCGGCTTTGGTTGCGGCAAGTGCGTCTTCAATTCTTAATTTCTTTTCTTTAATTTCCGTTTCTGTCGCGGCACCGACTTTTAAAACCGCTACGCCGCCGGATAATTTTGCCAATCTTTCTTGTAATTTTTCTTTATCAAATTCAGATTCAGTTGCTTCAATTTCTTTTTTGATTTGAGCAACGCGGGCTTTAATTTTTTCTTCATCGCCTTTGCCTTCCACAATTGTTGTATTTTCTTTTGTCGCGACCACGCGTCTGGCTTGGCCAAGATCGGCGATTTCTGTGTTTTCAATTTTTAAGCCCAAGTCTTCAGTAATTACTTTTCCTCCAGTCAAGGCGGCAATGTCTTCCAACATTTCTTTTCGTCTATCACCAAATCCCGGAGCTTTAATGGCAAGTGTATTAAAAGTTCCGCGAAGTTTATTAACAACAAGTGTAGCCAAGGCTTCACCGTCAACTTCGTCGGCAATAATTACCAACTCTTTCCGTCCGCTCTGCGCCAATTTTTCGAGCAACGGCAAAATATCGCTAAGCGCGGAAATTTTTTTGTCAGTAACCAAAATGTAGGGATCTTCGTAAACCGCTTCCATTCTTTCAGCATTCGTAATCATATAAGAAGAAATCAGCCCTCTGTCAAATTGCATTCCTTCCACAATTTCTTTTTGCATTCCAAAAGTTTGTGATTCTTCAACAGTGATCACACCTTCTGGCCCAACTTCTTCCATGGCCTCGGCAATCACTCGCCCAATCTCCGGATCATTCGCGGAAATGGAAGCGACTTGCTGCCGCTCTTCTTTGGTAGAAATATCCTGCTTCATTCTTTGTAATTCTTCCACAATCGCCTTCACTCCTTTTTCAATTCCCGATTTAATCAAAGTCGGGTTGGCGCCGGCGGCCACGTTTTTAAATCCTTCGGCAACAATAGCTTGCGCCAAAACCGTGGCGGTTGTAGTTCCGTCACCGGCCACGTCATTAGTTTTTGAAGCCACTTCTTTTACGAGCTCCGCGCCAATATTTTCAAACCTGTCTTCTAGCTCAATTTCTTTGGCAATAGTCACGCCATCATTTACGATTTGTGGCGTACCAAAACCTTTATCCAAAACAACATTTTTGCCGCGCGGACCAAGCGTCACTCTCACGGCGTCGGCCAATTTATCCACGCCTCGCTTCAAGGCCTGGCGTGCTTTTTCATTAAATAATATTTGTTTCGCCATAATATTTAAGTTTAATTTTTATTTTAAATTATTGCCAAAATATCCGACTCAGAAATAACTAAAAGTTCTTCGCCATCAATTTTTATCTCATCCGGGCTATATTTTTTAAACATCACTTTATCACCAACTTTAACTGACATCGCCGCAAGTGCGCCATTATCAAGCATACGGCCAGGACCCGCGGCCAGGACCTCTCCTTTTTCGGCCTTTTCTTTTTCCACGGTCTCCGGCAAAACAATGCCTGATTTTGTAGTAATGTCTTCGGCGATTGGTTTTATAATCACTCTATCGCCCAATGGTTTGATGTTCATATTTTTCTTTATTGACAAGCGAGCGAGAGAAATGAAAATTTTATTTTCACTTCCGAGCGAGCGCAGTCAACACGGAGTTGGTACCCGTCTTTTAATATTAATTTTAGAGCTAAAAAGCAGACTATCTTGTCTGTTTCATCATACTATTTTATGTTATATCTTATGCCTTGTCAAAAGAATTGTCAAGGGATTTTTGGCCCATACTAAAAATCAACCAAAATAACAGAACGCCAAAATAAAGTGTCCAGAGATAGTGATCAAAAAGGCCAACCATTAAAAAAACGCCAATTAGCGGATAATAGATAGCAGGTAATTTTTTAATGATAAAAAACATCAACACCAACCATAAAATAAAACCGATAATTCCAAGCTCTGCCAAAATTAGCAAATAAATATTGTGTACTGGTTGGTAATCCCAAGATTGCAAATTTGGGTTGATTTCATTATGCACTGCTAGAGTATAATTACCAAGGCCAACGCCAGTCAGCGGGTGTTTTTTTATCAGCTGCCAGGCTTCGGAAAAATAACTGAGCCGTTCTGTTGTTGATTTTATCTCCAATCTTTCCGCACCGAGAATTCTTGTCTCTACTGGTTCCCAAAAAATTGCGGAAAAAATTGCGCCGATTACTAAAAAAATTAGAATAAATTTCAGTAAAGTACTTTTTTCTTTTGATTTTTTAAAAATAAAAAAGGCGGCCAGCCATAAAATCGCACCGGCAAAAAAACTCAAAATAACACTTTTGGAAAAAGTAGTGAAAAGTCCGAGAGATAAAATTACAAAAATTGCCGGAAGCAAAAGTTTTCTAAAACCATACTCCATTTTTTGATAAAGCCAAATTACAAAAAACATTGCCGCCGCCAAAAAACCCGCCAGCATATTTGGGTGCGGAAGGGCGCCATAAGCGCGGAGCCATCTCCGAAGCGCGGTTTCCACAACAAACGTGCCGGGAACCGCCGGATCGTGCATCGCCATTCCGAGCCATTTGGAAGAAAAAGTTGTTTGAGATAAAAATTGCCAAAGACCAAATCCGGCCTGAAGCACGGCCGAAAACACAAACGCCCACATCAATTTTGTTGCATTAAATTTCACGGTTCGCAAAACTAAAAATAATCCCACTGCTTCCGCAAACCAATGCCAAATATAAAACGCCAAAAATTTTGAATCTGACCAAAAAATAGAAACTAACGCCCAAACCACAAAAAGACTTAAAAACACAAAAACAATTTTGGACTTTGGACGTTGAACCTTATTTGATATTTTTATTTTATTTATCGCCCACCAAATTACGGCTAGCAAAAGTATCGCCCATAACAAAATTTCCGTGGCATAAATACCGATTGTTCCGTATTCCCAATAACCGTTTAGATTTCCTTCGCGCAAAATTAACCTTGTTTGCCATGGCAGAAGAAAAACAAACAAATATATTCCCCATTCAATTATTTTTTCCAATATTTTCATAACTATTTAACTATTTTCCGCCAAGGACGGGTCCGCTTTTGGCGAAAACAATTTGGCTATTTTTTCTTCCCACCTTTTTTTATATTCCTCCCGCCGGTCGTTGGCGTGGAATTTCAAAATTTTATCAGTGATTATAACCCGACTGTCACAATTAGCCATTTCTCTTAAATTCTTCGGCATCATTTTTATTTGAAACCAACGAAAAAATTTTTCTAAAAGTCCGGCTGTGGCCGTACCGGCCGAAAACACTGTATTTTCTTTTTCATCCACGCCTCTCGAAAAAATATTGGGTAAAAACTTTTTGATCCAGGCGTTGGCCTGCCAAAATTTGTCGTATACGCCACCGCGATCAAAGAGCGGATGAAGTTGCGTAATCCAATAAATTAAGTAAATGTCAGCTTTACTAATCGCGAGCGGCTCTAAATTTAGGGAATCTTCATCAGTAAAAAAACTTAAACAAATTTTATCTTTATTATTTTTTTTGCTCGGGCGCAAACCAAAAATTTTTAAAAACCCCGCCGACCAAAAACGGGCTGTCCAAATTTTATTTGGCGCCGTCACAATAAAAAAATCTATATCGCTTTCTTCCCTGGCATTAGCCCAAGCAAGGCTGTTGCAAAGTGCGACCATTTCTATTCCGGGAATGAATTTTAAAAAATTGGCAATGCGTTTTGCCCTCTTCATTTTTTTAAAAGCCAAAACATATCTCGACTCGCGAATCTCTACGAGCCCCTCGCGATTTTTTAGAAAATAAAATCCCCGGCGAGAACTTACCAGAGATTTTATTTTATCGCTATCTTCAAAAATTTGTAAAATTTCACCGATGGTCGGCAAACTATTTTTTGCTTCTTCCAAATAAAGCCACTTCCAGATTTCCGGAGCTGTCAGGGGGTAATCAAAAATATCAAAATAGACAAGGGTGGCCAAAATGGATTTTTCCAAATTATTTTGAACATTCTCCATCGATTTTCGAAATACTTAAACGGCTTCCAAGCGCCGGTGCGCCCTTCTCCGTTCTCCCAAATACGCCGGCACCGCCGAGCTCTTTGATTGAAGCATCGTCAACAATCATCTTCTCTTCATCCAAAGAGATTACTTGATTTCTGCTAATTATTATTTCTTCAACTTCCTCTGACAATAATTTACTAATTAAATTTCTACTCTTTATAAAATATTTCAAAATGTTCTGGCTATCACTCTCAATTTCAAAACTTTTAATCTTTCCCAAAAGCAAACCACTTTTGGTTTGAACCGGCAGGCCAATCAAATTTTTATAATTTATATACATAACTACCAGTTAAAATTCGCCCCCCCATCCATGGCTTACGGCTAATTGCTTGTCGCAAGCGGTTTACCGTCAGTTTTTTGTTTCTTGTTTTTTTTAAAATAAAAATACTGCTGAAGGGCAGTCAAGAGCGTTGTAAAAAACCAATAGAAAGTAAGTCCGCCAGGTAAAGTCGCGCCGATAAAAACCGTGATAGCCGGCATAAAATATAACATCTGTTTATTCATCATCGCGGTCATGCCCTCATCTTTTGATCCAGGAACTTTCTGTGAAGGTTTAGCTCTAGGCATCATTTTTGTCTGCCAAAACTGCGCCGCGCCGGCGAGTATTGCCAAAATTATATTTGGCTTTGAAAGATCAAGAAACCCCATGGAAATAGCGTTGATGTGACCAGGGTTGGCGACGAAGGAATAAAGATTTTCCAGGCCTTGCGAGCTCAAACCATGAATAAAAACCTGATAAACAGCGATTAAAAATGGAAGTTGAATCAAGACCGGAAAACAAGAAGACAAGGGATTTACCTTATGTTCTTTATAAAGCGCCATCATCGCCTTGGACATTTCTTCCTTTTGATCTTTATATTTAACTTTTAATTCCTCCATTTTCGGTTGAAGTTCGGCAAGCGATTTTTGAGCGCGGATAGCCTGCAGAGAAAACGGGTAAAGAATCAATTTTATCAGAACTGTCAAAAGCACAATTGCGAGGCCAATATCATGGCCCGGGATGACATTATAAAACCAAACCAATAAATTAAAAAGTGGCTGATAAAAAATTGTGTTGAAGAGAGCAATCACAAAATAAAATATTAAATTAATTAAATAATTTCTCCGCTATTCCATCTCATTACTCGGCCGGTTTTTCCTCTTCTTCTAATTTTTCATTCTCGACCGGTTTCTCTTCTTTTATCTCTTCTTTTTCTTCTCCGACATTTTTATCCGAAACAACTTCCTCAACTTCCTCAACTTCCTCCCCGACCTTCGTTTCATCTTCTGCTTTCGCTTCTTCCCCTTCTTTGCCCGGCTCAGCCGCGTCTACCTCAACTACCTCTTCGCCGCCACCGATATTAATTTTCCAACCAGTCATCTTGGCAGCCAAACGAACATTTTGTCCGCCGCGTCCGATCGCCAAAGAAAGCTGATCTGCTTTAACTTCAACAAAAGCAGATTTTTCTTCTTCATTAATTTCAATATTGGAAATTTTAGCCGGAGAAAGAGCATTTGCAATAAGTTCTTTTATATCGTCACTCCATTGAATAACATCTATCTTTTCGCCGCTTAATTCATTGATGATTGTTTGGATGCGCGTTCCTCTTTGGCCGATACATGAACCGATTGGATCAATATTTTCATCTTCGGTTGAGACCGCGATTTTAGAGCGAGATCCAGCCTCTCTGGCAATCGCTCTGATTTTTACCACATCATTTGCCACTTCCGGAATTTCAAAAGTAAAAAGTTTGCGAATAATTTCCGGATGCGCCCGAGAAACAATAATCTGCGGCCCCTTGGTCGTCATGGTCACTTCTTTTAAATAAAATTTCATGCGCGAACCGGGATTATATTTTTCTTTTTCAATCTGTTCTTCAGGCGGGAGAAGCGCGGTCACATGGCCAAGATCAACTAAAACCATTCTTCCTTCTATTCGCTGGACCGTGCCTTGCAAAAGTTCGCCTTCCCTTCCCTTGAATTCATTATATAAAGTATCGCGCTCAGCTTCTCTTAATTTTTGAATGATTACTTGTTTCGCGGTTTGTGCGGCCATTCTGCCAAAAGCTCCAGGAACTTCAAGCTCGGTTTTGATAACTTCCTCCAGATCGGCATCGGCTTTTAGGATTCGTGCTTCAGTAAGACTTAAATTCAATTTGGGGTTAAATTTTAATTCCTCTTCCCCTAGAGCTTCCTCGGCTCTTTCTTCTCTTTCTTTTTTTTCCTCGGGCAAACCTTCTTTAATCCTCTCTTCTCTTTCTTTTTTTTCCTCTTCGTATTTTTCGGCAAGTTCATCGGCCACCACGATTTTCACATCAAAAACCCGAAAATCTCCGGATTCCGGATTAAATTCCACTTTAACATTCTGATTTTTTGTACCAAAATCCTTGCGGTAAGCTGCCGCCAGCGCCGCCTCAATTGTTTCAATAACCGATTCCGGTTTAATATTTTTTTCTTCGCAAATTTGCTTGATCGCCTGATAAATAGGTGAAGCCATAATTTCTAATTTACTTTTACTTATTAAATAAACTAGTCCGGAAGGAACTAGTTACATTTTGATAGTAACATATACAAATAAATAAATCAAGAGCTTACCAACCAACAACATCCTTTTCATGGCGTAAATCTCTCAATCGACCGCCGTGTTCCATTTCTATCCCGATCGCGTCGATTCTGTAATCTGCTTCATGCAAACGATGCTCTGTTAAATAGCATTCCGCTGTCATAGCCAATTTATGTTGTTTCCTCTGGTCAATCGCTTCTTCCGGGTAACCAAACTCTCTACTCACCCTGGTTTTCACTTCAACAAAAACTATTACGTCTCCCTCCTTCGCCACAATATCTATTTCCCCTCCGCGCGTCCGATAATTTTGGCTAAGAATTTGATATCCTTTTTCCCGTAAAAATCCGCAAGCCAATTTTTCTCCCAACTGCCCCAAATCTTGGCGATCGCGCGACATTTTTTTTAAGCTAAATATTTAAGATATTTTTGCTTTTTCTCCAATTCATCTTTTTCTTTCGGCATTTTTCCTACAGCGTAGAGGCTAATAAAAACCACCCAAACAATCAACCCGATAAACCATAACAAAAACCAAAAACGGCTACCCAAAAGATAAATCTGCTCGTAGCTGAAAAACAACACTATAAAACCCAGAACCGCCATAGTAGAAAACATCTTTTTAAGTTTTCTAAAAAGTTTTACGAGCGGTGGGTTCTGCTTTTTTGCTTTTGCCAAGATACCGCAGACAATTGCTAGCACCAAAAATATGGCAAAACCAATCGCTAAAATAATAACTGTTTGATTGCCGATCGCGCTCGGGCGGAGAGCAAACCAAAAATTTAAATCTAACAATCTTCCAAAATTAATCATAATTACTTTTTTAAATTTTATTTTTAATTTTTAGAAAAAACTAATCCGTAATGATATGGTCCGGCCTTAAATTCCTTAACTTCCGTGAGTCCATTTTGCGCCGCCATCTGTCTCACCACATCTTTACTAAGACGCCGATCAAGCGACGGACCGAGCGGCGCGGCAGCCAATCCCCATTCAACAACCACGATTTTCCCACCTTTCTTCGCAAGCCTTACTGCTTCCCGAAGAACTTCTTCCCTTTTAGGAATTTGAAAAAGAGTATTCGCCAAAAGCACCATGTCCAGACTTTCTTCTTTTATCTCCGTGGCTCCGTAAATTTCAAGATTTGACCAAACAGTTTTTACATTCCCAACTCCCTCAAGTTTTGCTCTACTTTTTACTGCTTCAAGAACTGACTTTAGGAGATCAACTGCGTAAACCGTTCCTTGTTCCCCAACAATTTTTGCCGCCGGAAGAACAAAGTGTCCGGCCGCGCCACAACCCAAATCAGCCATTTTCTCTCCTGCCCCCAGCCCGACTTGTTCAAAAATAGAATAGGGATCAAGCAAAGTATTCCCGCCAGAGATTTTTAAAACTTTTAATTCTTCGGGCATAAAATTAGAAAATTAATTTATTTTTTAAAATTCAACGTTGCCCAAACAGCGGACCAAAAATTGCCATAAGCAAACCCTCAATCATTCCTGTCATGATCATAAGGGAGATGATAATTGTGAGCAGGCCGAGAAGTTTATAAAGAACTCGCGTCCCTCCTTCAGAGCCGAGATGAATTTCTGCCCAATTAATCCGGCCGAAAAAAGACAAAAGCCATTCTGATCGGATCACCATTATTGAGCCTACGACTATACCAATAATTCCGACAATAATTCTTGTGAGCATAATATTTTTTTAACAATGGGCGGCGAGAGAGTCGAACTCCCGACCTTCTCGGTGTAAACGAGACGCTCTAACCAGCTGAGCTAGCCGCCCCCAATATCCAGAGATAAAAATAATCCACAATAACCAAATGCCCAGGAGAGGACTCGAAGACTGTCCCGAAGGCTTAAGGGGGAGGAAATTCTCGCCACCCCGAGCACGATATAAATTTTGCAATCCTCGGAGAAGATGCAAAATTTATATGCCCAGGAGAGGACTCGAACCTCCAATCCCTTGCGGGAACATGCACCTCAAGCATGCGCGTATGCCAATTCCGCCACCTGGGCAAGGCATTTCACACCTTAACACACGACCAGTATTCTGCCAATATCTATAATTCCTAGCGAGCCCCCAAACAAAAGCTGGCTTTCATTTGGGGCGAGCGACGGAATTTCAAGCGCCGCAACAGCGCTTATTTCTCTTCCCATTTGATCGCCTGCACAGGGCAATTCTCAATGGCCTTTTCAACGCAAGCCTTGTTTGCCTTATAATTAACTCCTTCCAAAACTGTCGATTTCCCATCATCTAGTTTAAAAACTGCCGGACAAAGCGATTCACAAAGTCCGCAGCCAATACATAAATCTCTGTCTATTTGTGGTTTCATATAAATATTTTACCTATTATTTAAAATAATCTATTTTTTCCGACAATAACTTTCAGGTGGCGCGGCAAAATTTTAACTTCGGCCGGAGTGCTGATTAATTTTAAGCCATCAACCAAAATTTTTGATCCCTCATTCCCCTCCAAAAAAACTTTGCGCACCGGAAAATGGCTTTTCCCGTCCAGCGAAGAACTTCCCTTACCAAATTTTTTCAAAAAATTTCTTTCAGACGGTCTGATACGCGCTTCGAGATAGCCGTCTTCTGGATCCGCTTGTTCTTCCTGCGTAGGTAAATTATAAATTTCCACCGAATTATTCGTAAGCGACCGCACCTGATATTCCTTTCCATATCTTAAGCTCACTTCTGAACCAGCCTTCAAGTGGGCGATAAAATAAATATCGTTAATCTTTCCCAAATCTAATTTTCTTATAAGGCGACTTGAAAGGCAATCGCAGGCCAAAAGACCCTCTTCAACTCCGAGCGACTTTGTTATTTCATTTTTCGGACCTATTGGTATCATGCCAAGAGTTATATCAAAATCCCCAACAGCATTTACCACTCGCGAAAGCGTTTCGTCGTTTCCCACCGCTACTACCGTATCCACTCCTCTTTTTATTCCTTCCAAGATTAGCTCTCGAGGATCTTTAAAAAGATTCAGGCGATTTACCCGCCCTTGAAGTCCAAGATCAGCGAGACGATTTTCTATAATCGTCATTGGGCGTAGATACTTTTCCTCCGAAAGAAAAGCATCATAAATATATTGGTACATAACAAAAATCTAAAAACGAAAATGCGACTATTTCTTGTTATTCTTTTTTAGAGCATCATTATCCTCTAAATTCGGCAACGGCAAGACATCATTACACATTGTGCACTTTCCGTTCAAAATTGCTCCGGCGGCCATGATAACAGTTTTTGCCTCAACATCTCCATAAATTTTTGAAGTGTCGGTCAACTCCAACCTCCCGCTCGCTTTCACATTTCCCTTCACCTCGCCGGCAATAAAAGCATTGTTGGCGAAAACGCTGGCGGAAATTTTTGCCCCCACTCCAACCTTCAAATCTTTATCGGTTTTTAAAGATCCGTGAACTACTCCTTCCACGGTCACATTGCCCTTGCTTGTAAAATCCCCTTCAACTTTTACTGAAGGTCCAATGATTGTTTCCACGTCCCCTCCTTCTTTCAAATAGGCTTCTTTAAACATACATTTTAATTTAATTCTTTTTTAAATTACTCCTCTATCTTACCACTAAAAATTTTCCAAAACAAGGCTAAGTCAACCCTACATTTCCTCTGGTGCGGCGATGCCAAGAATACTAAGGCCTTTTGCCAAAACTGTTTTCACCGCGAAGATTAAAGCTATTCTTGCTTTTTTTGTTTCTGGATCGGCTTTTATCACCTGAACGTCGCGGTAAAAATCACTGAAAGTTTTAGCCAGCTCATAAAGATAACCGGCAAGCACGGCCGGATTATAGTCGCTCGCTGCTTTTTCCAGAGTCTCGGGAAATTTTGCTAAATTTATTGTAAGGTCATGTTCCCACTTTTCATGAAGTTTTGTAAAATCAATTTTTCCCGAAATTTTTACTTTTGCTTTGCGGATGATAGAACAAATTCTTGCATGGGTATATTGCAAATATGCGGCAGTATAACCTTCAAAACGCAAAGCCCGATCGATATCAAAAGTAATTGTCTGTTCTTTGCCAACTTTCACCATTTCAAATTTTATTGCTCCAACAACAATCTCGCGCGCTATTTCATCAATTTTTTCCTTGCTCCAATCAGTATGGCGTTTTTTTGTTTCGGCAATCGCCCGCTCCATTGCCTCTGTTCTTAAATTTTCATAGGTGATAACATTTCCAGTTCGTGAAGACATCATACCTGACGGCAATTTTACAAACTCATAATCCAAGTGAATCATTTTTTGTTTATACCCGAGCAACTCCAATATTTTAAATAATTGCTGGAAATATAAACTTTGGCGGACATCAACTACATAAATTGATTCATCCAACTTATATTTTTTAAATTTCTTTATTGCCAACGGGATATCTGCTACCGGATACAGGGCGGTTCCATCAGAACGCAAAAATAGTAAAACTCCGAGATTATATTTTTCCAAATTCGCAATAACCGCTCCTTGGCTTTTTACCAAAAAATTTTTTCGGAAAAGTTCATCAACAATTTTTCTCCCCTCATCAATCACTTCACTTTCGTAAAAAACTTTATCAAATTTCACATCCATCTCTTTGTAGATTTCTTCGAATTGTTCAATGCTCCATCTCCGCGTTTCCTGCCAATGTTTATGTTCTAGTCCGTGGCGACTTTCAATTTTTGCCATGAATTCTCCGACTTCCCTTTTTGCGTTGTCACCGATCTCATTAATTTTTTTTGTTGCATCTGAATACATCTGCCCTAAAAAATAACCCTTATCTTCAATTGTACCCTGCTTTATTATGGTTTGAGCATGCGGATCCTTATGCTTATAAATAAACCATAGAGTTTTTGCTACGTGAATTCCAAAATCATTAATGTACGAAACGGGAATCACTTTATGGCCAGAAGCAGCGAGCAGCCGGGTCACTGCGTCGCCATAGCAAAGATTTCTAAGATGCCCAACATGATATTCTTTATGAGTATTGGCATTTGAAAATTCTATCATCGCTCTCTTCCCTTTTCCCATTTTGCTATTTCCATATTTTTCTTTATCTTTCAGAATCTGGTTCAAAACTAAACTCGCCATTTTTCTTTTATCAAGAAAAAAATTAAGATATGGCCCGACCGCGACAATTTTTCCAACAATTCCAGCTGGCTCAATTTTCCGAGAAAGTTCTTTGGCAATTTCCGGCGGCGAATTTCCAACCGCCTTGGCAAAATTAAAACAAGGTAAAGACAGGTCGCCAAATTCCGGATTCGGCGGAAAAACAAAATCTGCCTCGGAAATTTTTAGGTCCGGAAAACTTTTCTCAATTAACTTAATAATTTCTTTTTTTATTTTAGGCCACATATTTAATTATGGACTTTTATAAAATGTCTTTTCCCCTTTTGCACCAAAACTCCATCGGCGGGAATTTCTACCACAGCGTTAATATCGGAAATTATTTGGTCGCCAACTTTTACGCCGCCTTGCTCTACTAATCTTCGTGCCTCACCTTTACTCGCCGCCAGTTTTGTTTCCACGAGTAAATCAAGAATGTTTGTTTCCCTGTTCTTTATTTTTACTTCAACCACTTCTTCCGGCGCTTCTTTTTTCTGAAAAATTTTAACAAAATTTTCTTCAGCTTTTCTGGCATCGTCGGCTGAATGGTAGAGCATTACAATTTCCCGCGCCAAACGCATTTTAAGATCCCTCGGATTTGTTCCTTTTTTCAATTGTTCCTCCATCTCTTTTATTTCTTCCATCGGCAAATAAGTACAATCAATAAAAACCTGGACAATCGCTTCGTCGGGCAAAGCCATGGTCTTTCCGTACATCTCGTCCGGATTCTCGTCGAGGCCAATACCGGTTCCTAAACTTTTACTCATCAATTTTTCTCCAGTCACCGGGTTTTCAAGCAGTGTGGTTGTCATGACAATTTTCTCACGTTTCTGATAAGCAGCCACGAGCTGTCGGCCAGCCAGCATATTGAACGTTTGGTCGGTTCCGCCAATCTCCACGTCGGCCTCGAGTGCCACCGAATCATACCCCTGCATCAGAGGATAAAAAAACTCATGGACGTAAAGCGGCTTTTTTTCCTTGATTCTTTTTTCGAAAATGTCGCGCTCGAGCATTCTCTGAACAGTAAAATTGGAAGCTATGTCAATCAACTTTTCAAAATTAAGATTCGCCAGCCAATCCGAATTGAAACGCAATTCGATCGGATTTTTTTTGTCGGAAAAATCCAAAATCTTTCCAATCTGCTTTTTGAAGGTTTTAAGATTATTTTCCACGTCGGCGCGCGTCAACCTTTTTCTCGCCGCACCTTTGTCGCTCGGATCACCGATCATGGCCGTAAAGTCACCAATTAAAACTATCATCTTGTGACCAAGGCCATGTAACCTTTTCAAAATAATGTAGTTGGTAGCGTGACCCAAATGAACATAAGTAGCCGTCGGATCAATTCCCATGTATACCCGAAGTTGCTTTCCCGATTTGAGCATTTCTTCAAATTTTTTCCGATTCGGATAAATTGTATCAACTGAACGCGTCAAAATTTCTTGGATTTTTTTCTCGTCGGTATTAATTTTCATAAATTTATTCTAAAGATTTTAATTGATCGTTTATTTTTTGAACTTTTTCTTTTTGTAATTCCAATTTTTCTTTTTCCCCGGCCACAAGTTCTTTTGGTGCGTTGGCGAGAAATTCTTTATTGGATAATTTATTTTCTAAAACCCCCAAATACTTTTCCGCCTCGGCCAATTCTTTTCCCAAACGCGCTTTTTCTTTAGGAACATC
>JAHIRI010000025.1 GCA_018818855.1 Patescibacteria group bacterium | reverse complement strand
TTTCCTGAATAATGTTCGCGTACTGCGCGTCGTCAAAAACTTTTAAAATTTCTGGGTAATCTGCCGTGTCGTGCGCCCTGATAACCAAAGTCGCCCCCAACGGATTTTCTCCTACCTCTTCAAGTGATTCTTTTATTAACTCGTCGTTTTGATGTTTTTTTTCAAACTCCCGGAGCGCTTCTTCAGGAGAAACATAGGCCACATCTTTTACTTCTGACAAACTCAAAAGATATGATTTAATATTTCCAATATCACTTTCCGCCACTCCCTGCTTAAAATAAATACTGACGTCAATTTTATCTTCCACTTCAGCCACCGCTGTTTTCGTAAGAAAATTTAAAGTGATCAAAAAATTTATTGAAACCAAAGCCAAAACCAAAACCACTACCGTGGCCGTGGAAAGCCAGAAATTTCTCCAAAAATCCTGCGAAGAAAATTTTAAAATCCTAAGTAGAGTGGAAAACATAATTTACAAAACGTATTTTCCCACTTCCTGGTCGCTGATAACCATTCCCTGCTCGAGAGTGACAACTCTTCGCCGCAGAGAATTTACCAGCTCCCGGTTGTGGGAAACTAAAATAACCGTCGTGCCAAATTCATTAATTTTCAAAAGTAAGTCGGCAATTTCTCTTGTGTTTATAGAATCTAAATTTCCGGTTGGCTCATCAGCTACCAAAATTTTCGGCCTATGAATCAGGGCGCGGGCAATGGCAACTCTTTGCTGTTCGCCGCCGGAAACTTGTTTTGGGTAACGGTCGGATTTTTCATCCAAACCAACAATCCGCAAAACCTGCGGAACAATCGTTTTTATTCTGTGGGGCGTCGCGCCGCAAACTTCGAGAGCAAAGGCAACATTTTCAAAAATAGTTTTCTTGGGCAAAAGTTTAAAATCTTGAAAAATAACTCCGATCTGCCGACGGAGCGTCGGAATTTCTGAACGGCGAATTTTTGTAATATCCCAGTCGGAAATAGTTATTTTACCGCGCGTCGGACGCTCTTCCGCGGTCAGAAGTTTTATAAGCGTTGTCTTGCCGGTTCCCGATTGGCCAACGATAGAAACAAACTCCCCGGCGTTGATTTTTAAATTAACGTCTTGAAGAGCGGTAATATTCGGGGGATACATTTTTTCTATGTTCCTAAACTCAATCATATTACTTAATTATATGCGATTCTCTGAAAAATGCCAACCCTAAAACCTCAGACTTGATTTTTCTTCTAAATTATCCTAGAATTAGATTAATATTTACAAAAAAGTGCGGGATTAGTATAGTGGCAGTATGCGACCTTCCCAAGGTTGAGGCGCCGGTTCGATTCCGGTATCCCGCTTTGCCACCTTAGCTCAGCCGGTAGAGCAGCGCTTTCGTAAAGCGAAGGTCCCCGGTTCGATTCCGGGAGGTGGCTTAGGAAAAACGGACTTCAAGAGAAGGCCGTTTTTCTTTTGTTAAATTTTAACCAACTGCCAAATCTTTGCTTTCTCTGTTTCTTCTTTCAAAAAATCATCCAAATTTTTTGTTTTGATTAAAATGTGGCTGGCCCGCACTTGGCTCACTTCCCCATTATCATCCTTTATCTGATCTGTCACTTTTATAATGTGATAGCCATAATCCGTTAAAACCAAATCGCTCACTTCCCCGACTCCGAGAGAAAATGCAGCCGCTTCAAATTCCGAAACCATAACTCCCCTTCCAAAATAATTCAAATCGCCGCCGTCTTCCGCAGATGAATCTTCACTATATTCTTTGGCTAAATCCTCAAAACTTTTTTCTCCCTTTTGAACTTCTGCTAAAACATCCTCAGCTTTTTTCTTTGCCTCCTGATTTAAGCTTTCGTCCCGGGAAATCATTTCTTGTAATTTTTGCTGGATAAGAAACGGTTTCAAAACTTTTTCTTTGAATTCGTCAATTCCCCAGCCATATTGCTCCTCCAGAGTTTGCTCAATACTTTCTTTTGTTTCTCCCTGATCAAGAATTTTCTGAATTTCCCCCTCCAGTTCATCATCGGAAATTTTTATATTATATTTTTTTGCCAACTGATATGAAAGTTTGTTGCTGATAAGGCGATCCAAAACTTGTTTTTTCATTTCTTTCTCATCAGGAACGGCCGCACCCAAATTTTCTCCCTGGCT
>JAHIRI010000024.1 GCA_018818855.1 Patescibacteria group bacterium | reverse complement strand
TGGCATGGTACAAAAAATTGTTGGTGAAATATCCAATTATTTCCATTGAAGATCCGTTCGCCGAAGACGATTGGGCGGCATTTACCCAGATGACACAAATGCTCGGCAAAAAAATAAAAATTGTTGGTGATGATTTGCTTGTGACAAATATTTTGCGGATAAAAATGGCGATTGATAAAAAAGCCGTGAATTCCGTGCTCATCAAATTAAATCAGATCGGATCACTTTCAGAAACAATTGATGCGATTCAGATGACGCGAAAACAAGGATGGTCGGCGATTGTTTCTCATCGCTCCGGGGAAACAGAAGATTCTTTCATTGCCGATCTTGTGGTCGGTCTCAACTGCCCTTACATCAAAACCGGCTCTCTCTCCAGAAGTGAAAGAATTTGCAAGTATAATCGGCTGATGTGGATTGAAGATAGGTTGAAAGTTTAAAGCACAAGTTAACAAAGACAAAAAGTCGGCCCTCACGGTCGATTTTTTAATTTGCTAAAAATATTCTTTATGGTAAAATTTAATCAGCAAGAAAGGAGGACTTGCAATGACAACACGCAAGAAGAAGCGCGTTCCGCGGACACTCCACGAATGCCGTATGGGCAGTGATCTTCTCTTGCCACACATCGAACGCGAACTGCACGCGAAACTTGCCGAAGAACGACGCCGCGCCGAAGAAACCGAAGATCGCCACTACGACGAGTTCAGCGCGGAGATTGAAGCCCACCCCATCGGACATGGCGGCACGCCTCACGGCTGCACGTGATCGCTATCTACTCCCCCGAACCCCTGTTCGCGCGGGAGTTTTTTTATAAATTTAAAAACCCCGCCATTTCTGGCGGGGTTTATTTTTTCGCTGAAATGAGATATAATTGACCAAGCAGCTTATTTCGCCTTGTTCATTGTTTTCAAGCAGTTCGCGCAGACTTTCGTTTTCTTCCCATTAATTTTTTTGGTTTGTAAATTCAAATAAAGCCGTCTCTTGGTTTTAATATTGGAGTGGCTTCTTGAAGCAGAACTGAGCGGACCTTTTCCGCAGATTTCACAACGTCGAGACATAAAAATTTATTTTTTATAACTAATAGTTAGTAGTTTCAGATTATCAAAGATAAATTAAAGTGTCAATAAACATATGCTCATAAGTTTACTTTTCACAGCCCCGATTCTCTTTTTTGCCATTTTTGTCGCGCTTGTTGTTTCCATTACTTTTCATGAATTTTGCCACGTCCTCGCGGCGCGGTTGCAGGGCGACACGACCGGCGAGCGAATGGGACGACTGACGCTAAATCCTCTGGCACATCTTGATCTTTGGGGAACTTTGGCAATTTTGTTTATTGGTTTTGGCTGGGGCCGGCCGGCACCTTATAACCCGTATAATTTGAAAAATCAAAAATATGGATCAGTGCTTGTTGCCTTAGCTGGTCCGGCGTCAAATTTATTTTTGATTATCTTTTTTGGTTTGCTTTTGAAAGTTCTTTATCCAATTTTTGGGCCAATGAATTATCTAACAATTTTTTTGGCTGCTCTTGTTGGTTTCAACGGCGTATTAATGGTTTTTAATTTGATTCCCATTCCGCCGCTCGATGGTTCGCATCTTTTACATCTCATCGTTGACCGCCGTTGGCCGAATGTTAGCAGATTTGTGGATATTTACGGCCCGCAAATTTTGTTGGGTTTGGTGTTTGTTAGTTTGCTTTTTAACATTTCTATTTTTGGTTACATTATTGATCCGATTTTGTCTTTAATCAATAGAATTTTTGGCATTCCAGGGATTTTTTAGGAAGCCCTTGACGACTTAAAGGGATTTGTGTAATATTTACAATATAAGAAAAAAGGTCTCATCTTGAACGAGTTCCACTATTTAAGGGCGAAGTGTGGCTAAAACTTTTCCCTGCATCAGGATGACAAAATTTTTCGATTTTTTGTCATTTTTAATTTACAAAAAAATTGTTAAGAAAACCCGGATTATGCCAACTATAAATCAATTAGTTAAAAGAGGAAGAAAAACAAATCTTAAAAAGACTAAGACGCCGGCTCTTCAGTCGGTTTTGGATACGCTTCACAGAAAAAGAAAAGAGCTGCAAAAAGGCGCTTCTTTTAAGCGCGGAGTTTGTCTTAAAGTGACAACTGTTACGCCGAAAAAACCAAACTCTGCTTTGCGGAAAATTTGCAGAGTCAGGTTATCAAATGGTATGGAAGTGACTGCTTATATTCCCGGCGTTGGCCATAATTTACAGGAACATTCCATCGTTTTGATCCGCGGCGGTCGTGTTAAGGATTTGCCTGGTGTCAGATATCATGTGGTTCGCGGAGTTTATGATACTCAAGGCGTGGAAGGTAGAAAACGCAGTCGCTCACTCTATGGGGCAAAGAGGGGCAAATAATTTAATTTGATAAAACAAAAATAATTATATGCGCGGTAAAAAAGCACCAAAAAGAAAAATATTACCTGATCCAAAATATAAAAGCATGAATCTTGCCAAGTTCATTAATTATGTAATGGAAAGAGGTAAGAAGACCGTAGCTCAAGGAATTGTCTACGGAGCTTTTGA